>CAYMJK010000030.1:0-4308 GCA_964390535.1 uncultured Phycisphaeraceae bacterium
CGCCCTGCGCCCGCTGGAGACGACCAAGGTGGATGCCGAGGAGTTCTTCTCCATCGCCCGCCACATCCTCACCGAGGAGCAGTTCAAGGATCTGCACCACTTCGGCCACGTCGACTTCGCCTACGACTACGACCTCGACCATCGCTTCCGCGTCAACCTCTTCCAGGCCCGCGGCAAGCTCTCCGTCGCCGCCCGCCTCATCACCAGCGACATCAAGAAGTTCGAGGACCTCTACCTCCCGCCGTCGATGGCCAAGATCGCCATGCAGCCGCAGGGCATCGTGCTGCTCAGCGGCGTCACCGGCTCGGGCAAGAGCACCACCATCGCCTCGATGCTCAACTACGTCAACGCCCGCCGCCCGGTCCACATCGTCACCATCGAGGACCCGATCGAGTACATCTTCCAGGACCAGAAGGCGACGATCAACCAGCGCGAGATCGGCATCGACTGTCTCGACTTCAAGATCGCCCTCAAGGCCCTCGTCCGGGAGAATCCGGACGTCGTCCTCATCGGCGAGATGCGCGACAACGAGACGTTCGAAGCCGCGCTCAACGCCGCCGAGACGGGCCACCTTGTGTACGGCACCATCCACGCCAGCAGCACCACCCAGACCTTCAGCCGCATCTACGGCCTCTTCGAGACCGAGGAGATCGAGCAGATCCGGCGCATGCTGGCCTACCAGATGCGGGCCTTCGTCTACCAGAAGCTGCTCCCCACCCTCCACGAGCACATCCCGCGCATCCCTGGCGTCGAGATCCTCATCAACGACGCCGTCGTTCAGAAGCACATCCTCGACGGCAAGGAGGGCGAGCTGCGCGAGTACCTCAACAGCATCGAGGCCATGCAGCAGGGCATGAAGGACTTCAACCTCTCCCTCGTCGAACTCGTCGAGCAGGAGTACATCCATATGCGCGTCGCCCTGGAGGCCAGCCCCAACGTCGACGACCTCCAGATGCGCCTCAAAAAGCTGGCCTGAGCCCGGCCCGCCCCCGGCGGTTAAGATTCGTTCCGCGGCCGGACGCCCGGACCGCCGCACTGGACCGCCGCCCCGGGCTGCCCCCGGACCGCCCCCCGGACTGACAAGAAGGACGACCCGCGCGTGAACCTGTCACTTGCCGCAATCGAAGGCTACATGCTCGTGGGCTTCTGGAAGGCCCTCATCGTCCTCCTCCCCTTCGTCGGCTGGGCCTGGTTCGTCTCCTCCGTGCTCGATAAGCACGCCGCCCGCTTCTTCCTCCCCCGCGAGACCTGGAACCTCGTCCACCTCGTCGCCGGCCTGGTCGCCCTCGCCGTCGTCTTCGGCATGCCGATCCAGACCGAATGGGGCTTCTGGGTCGGCCTCGCCGCCATGCTCGTCATCCTCGCCGCAGATGTCGGCGCCTACGTCGTCGTCTTACGCCGGGATGAACGGGTCCCCGAAGAGCACCACATCCGTCTCGACATGTCCTCCTGGAAGCAGGCCCGGGCCGACAAGGCCGTCGCCAAGCGCCAGGGCACCGTGCAGCTCACCATCCGCGGCCCCGGCGGCGCTGTCACCGCCCCGGATCCGGAGAGCCCCGAGTTCGCCGTCCGCGTCGCCTCCGAGGCCCTCTTCAGCGCCGCTGTGGAAGCCCGCGCGGCCCAGGTCGATCTTGTCCCCGCCGGCGAGAACCGCTACGGAGTCAGCCTCCTCATAGACGGCATGCGCCAGCCCGGCGGCGAGGCCATGCCCGCCCAGGACGCCATCCGCATCATCGACTTCTGGAAGGGCGCCGCCGGCCTCGATGTCACCGACCGCCGCAAGCGCCAGTGGGCCGACATCAAGGTCGTCCGCGATGGCGCCGATCGCCACGTCCGCGTCGCCTCCAGCGGCGGTCAGAGCGGCCTGCGCCTCACCCTCACGATCGAACCGGCCAAGGCCGTCCGGCGCGACGCCGACGACCTCGGCATGCTCCCCGCCCAGTACCAGGAACTCGAAGCCCTCACCACCGAGGACATCGGCGGCATCGTCCTCCTCGCCGCCCCGCCCCACAGCGGCCGCACCACCACCCTCTACAGCATGCTGCGCCGCCACGACGCCTACACCTCCAACGTCCAGACACTCGAGGTCGAGCCTCAGGACGAACTCGAAGGCGTGCGCCAGAACCGCTTCAACCCCTACGCCGAGGGCCCCGAGTTCAGCACCATGCTCCGCTCCATCCTCCGGCGCGACCCCGATGTCGTCGGCGTCGCCGAGACGCCGGACGCCAAGACGCTCGCCGAGGCCTGCCGCGGCGATCAGGAGCGCTCCCGCACCTACATCTCCGTCCGCGGCGACTCCGCCATCGCCGTCGTCCAGGCCTTCATCAAGGGCGTCGGCGACGCCGAGCTGGCCGCCAACGCCCTCCACGGCGTCATCGCCCAGAAGCTCGTCCGCCGCCTCTGCTCTAACTGCCGCGTCCCCTACCAGCCGCAGCCGGACACCGTCCGCAAGCTCGGCCTCCCCCCCGACAAGGTCAAGCAGCTCTTCAAGAAGGGCGGCCAGGTCCTGATCAAGAACAAGCCCGATGTCTGCCCCGTCTGCAACGGCACGGGCTTCACCGGCCAGGTCGGCGTCTTCGAGATCTATCGCATCGGCCCCAGCGAACGCGCCCTGCTCGCCAAGGGCGACATCAAGGCCGTCGCCGCCGAGTTCAAGCGCCGCAAGCTCCCCACCCTCCAGCAGGCGGCCCTCATCCGGGCCACCGAGGGCGTCACGAGCGTGGAAGAAGTCATCCGGATCAGCGCGCCCCCGGCCGGCGCGGGCCCCGGCGGCGCCGGCGCTGCCGCCCGCCCGAGGCAGCCCGAACCCGCCGCCCCCAGCGCCTGATCCACCGGCCCCGGCGGAACTTCCGCCATGCCGGGGCGTTATAACCAGTCAGCGGCGCCCCCCGAGGCGCCATCGGGTAAGCCATGAAGGCGCCCGCGGATCCGCCACCCGGATCCATGAGAAGGAGAAATGCGGCATGTTCATGGCCCTCCTCGCAATCGCGGTCGTGCTCCTCAGCATCTACATCTGGCTCACCCGCGGCTTCTTCTCCGCCCTCATCAACCTCGCCTGCATCATCGTCGCCGGCGCCATCGCGTTCGGCCTCATGGAGCCCTTGGCCTACATGATCCTGTCCGCCGCGCCGGACCGCGGCTTCTTCTCCTTCATCGGCGGCGCCGCCTGGGCCATCGGCCTGGCCATCCCCTTCGCCTTCAGCGTCATCGTCCTGCGCCTCACGGTGGACAAGCTCCTCCCCCACAACGCCAAGCCGGTCGGCATCGCCGACTATCTCGGCGGCGCCGTCTGCGGCCTGGGCGCGGGCATCATCACCGCCGGCATCATGGTCATGACCATCGGCTTCCTCCGCGTCAAGACCGACTTCATGGGCTATCAGCCGGTCGTCTACACCGGCCAGGGCGGCGTCAAGGGCAACCTCCAGCGCAGCAAGAGCCCGATCAGGCCCTACGTCGACGAGCTGACCAGCGAGTTCTACGAGCGCCTCTCCCTCGCCTCGCTTCGCGCCCCCACGCCCCTGGGGACCTACCACCCCGAGTTTCACGAGCTTCCCGCCACGCTCCGCTTCAACTTCGAGGAGGGCAAGAGCCGCAACACCTTCGCCCCCGAAGACTTCACCGTCACCCACTACTACACCGTCGGCGACACCGAACGCGGTATGCCGATGAACGACCTGACGCGCGACGGCTGGCACGAGAACGCCCAGGGCGTGATCGATCTCGATGGCCAGCGGATGGGCAGCGGCTACCTCGCCGGCTTCGTCGTCCGCTTCAGCTCCTCCGCCCGGGAGGGCGGGCGCAACGCCCAGGTGCTCGCCACCAACGCCCAGCTCCGCCTCGTCTCCCGCGGCCCCGGTGGAGACACCGTCGCGACGCACCCCATCGCCGTGATCGCCCAGGCAGACGCCGACGACCCCGCGATGGTCCGCTTCTGGTACGACGCCGATCGCGTTACCGCCACCAGCCAGGGCGGCAACGCCTCGCCGACCATGGCATTCGAGTTCCCCGTTCCGCCCAGGTATCAGCCCATCGCCCTCTACATCAAGGGCGCCCGCTACGAGCCCGCCCCCGGCGGCGCCCAGAAGTTTGCCGGGCCCAACGCTCGCGACATCACGATCCCCACCCTCGCCCAGGCGAGCTTCGACGAGAGCACGCTGGACGACTCCCACGCCGTCGACATCATCCTCGATGAGCGCGAGCGCTCCAGCGTCATCAACCCCAACCTCGCCCTCGGATTCATCATCCAGAAGGGCACCGAACTCGGCCTCAAGACCGAGCAGGCCGGCCGCGACGGGTACGCCATCATCG
>CAYMJK010000031.1:0-4904 GCA_964390535.1 uncultured Phycisphaeraceae bacterium
GGGGTGGAGGAACTCGCCAAGGCCAAGGACCTCACGCTGCAGCGCCGGCAGGAAAGCCGGCTGGGGTTCGCCGACGCCGCTGCGCCCGCCGCCCCGAGCGCCAGCCGAAGCATGATGGAAGCGGAGACGGCGATCACCGGCGGCCAGATGGCCGGCTACGCCGCGGCGGCCCAGGCCTCCGGCGGCGAGATGGGCGAGGTCTTCCAGTACACGCTGGATGTGCCGGTCAGCATCGAGCGGCAGCGGTCGGCGATGCTCCCGATCATCTCGGCGGGCGTCGATGGCCGGCGCATCAGCGTGTACAACCGCAGCGCCCTCGCGAAGCACCCGATGCGCGGCGTCGAGCTGACCAACAGCACCGCTCTGCAGTTCATGCCCGGGTCGATCAGCGTCTATGACGGCGCCGCCTACGCGGGCGACGCCCAGATCGGCCACGTCGGCGCCGGCGAAACGCGGCTGCTGAGCTACGCCGTGGACCTGGATGTGCAGGTGACGACCGACGAGAATCACGCCAGCGAGATCAACTCCATCAGCGTCTCCGGCGGCGTGCTCGTGCAGACGACGCGGCGCGAGAGCCGCACCACCTACACGCTGGACAACGCCGACCAGCAGCGCGACCGGACCATGATCATCGAACATCCGAAGATGCACGGGTGGGACCTGGTCCGCCCGGATGCGCCCGCCGAGGAGACCGACAGCCTGTACCGCTTCGAAGCGCCGCTGAAGGCGGGTGAGACCGGCAAGGTCAGCATCACGCTCACCCGCACCGAGCGCAGCCAGACCGCCCTGGTCTCCACCGACATCAACTGGCTGGCCCAGATGGTCCGCCGCGGCAAGGTCTCCGACGCGGTGCTGGAGGCCGTGAAGGCGGCCGCCGCCATTCAGGCCCGCATCGATGAGGCCACCCGCCAGATCGCCGAACTCGATCGCGAACGCGACGCCATCACCAGCGACCAGACCCGCATCCGTGAGAACATGCGGACCGTGGACAACCGCACCGAGCTGTACCAGCGTTACCTCACCACGCTCAACGATCAGGAGACCCGCCTGGAAGCGATCCACCAGCAGCGCATCGAGCGGCAGGCCGAGGCCAACCGGGCCCGGGCCGAGCTCACCGAATACCTCCGCAATCTCAACGTGAACTGAGGCCCGGCGCCGGCGGGCGCCGACCGGCCCCACCGGCCCGATTCTCCTGTATACTGACGCCGCGGCCAGCGTGCCGCGGCGTTTTCATTGGCCCGTCGGAAGTCGGAGAACTGACCCGTGCGTAAGCGACGAGAGACGTATCGCCTGCTGGTGGCCCTGCTCAGCGCAGCGCTGTGCGCCCCCGCCTCCCCCGCATCCGCGCAGCTCCGCATCGCCACCTGGAACATCACCAACTACGCCAGCGGCCACGAGAGCGAACTCGGCGCCGCCATGTACAGCGCCTTCGATGGCCGCTCCCTGGCGCCGGATGTCCTGGTCGCGCAGGAGATCCTCGCTGGAGGCGATGCCGCCCTGCTGGCGATCCTGAACGCTGCCCCCGGCAGCCCCGGCGACTGGGTGGCGGCGCCGATACCGGGAACCGCCGGCGACAGCGCCCTGTTCTACCGCGCCACCGGCGTCACCCTGCTCGGGACGACCCTGGTTGCGCCGGGCGGGCCGGCGCCGCTCCAGCCGCGGGACATCGTGCGCTGGGATGTGCGCCTCGTCGGATACGACGCCCAGGAGGCCACCCTGGCAATCTACAGCACGCACATGAAGTCAGGAAGCCGCGCAGTGGACCGCGCCCGGCGGCTGCTGGAGGCTCAGACGATCCGGGATGACGCCGAGCAACTGCCGGCGCCGTGGACCTTCCTGCTCGCCGGCGACCTCAACATCCAGACCGCCGGCGAGATCGCCTACCTCGAACTCACCGATGTGCAGCCCGACGATCGCGGCCGCCTGTTCGACCCGATCAACGCCGACGGTATCTGGCATGAGCGGGAGGAGTTCCGTTTCCTGCACACGCAGGATCCGGTCGGCGCCGGTGGCATGGATGACCGTTTCGACCAGATCCTGCTCAGCCGCGACCTGCTCGATGACGCCGGGCTGGACTACATCGGCAATCCAGCCCGCCCATACAGCCAGTCGACATGGGACGACCCGAACCACTCATACCGCGTCTGGGGCAACGACGGATCGAGCTTCAACGAGCCGCTGCGGACCGAGGGCAACACCATGGTCGGCCCCGTCATCGCCGAGGCCCTGCGCGAGGTGGCCCGGCCGGGCGGGCACCTGCCGGTCTTTCTGGACCTGCGCGTGCCGGCCCGGCTTCAGGCGCCGCCCGAGATCGACTTCGGCCAGGTCGCGCTCGGCGCGATCGCCGAGCGGACACTGCTGATCGGCAACGGCGGCGACGTCGATCGCTGGGGAGACGCGATCGAGATCCTCCGCTACCAGTTGGATGCTCCCGCGCCCTTCGCGGCGCCGGCGGGGTTCTTCCTCGATCCCGCGGGCGGCCCGCTCAATTCCCACCCGATCGCGCTGGATGCCTCCAGCGCCGGCCGGTTCGAAGCCGACCTGATTGTGACGACCAACGCCCCCGACGATCCCCAGCGCCTGATCCGCCTGCTGGCCACCATCATCTGCCGTCCCGATCTGGATGAAGACGGCGAGCTGACCTTCTTCGACTTTCTGGCCTTCCAGGATCTGTTCAGCGCAGGCGACCTGCGAGCGGACTTCAGCGACGATGGCGCCCTGGACTTCTTCGACTTCCTCGCCTTCCAGGACGCCTTCGCGGCAGGGTGCTGAAGGCCGGCGCTCCGCGCCCGCGCGAGGCCGTCGAGGGGTGGAGCCGTGGCGCCGGGCCTAGCCTCCCCCATGGACATTGACCTGACCGGGCGCCGGGCTGTCGTGTGCGGATCGACCCAGGGCATCGGGCGGGCCGCGGCCATCGAGCTTGCCGAGCTTGGGGCAACCGTCACCCTGCTGGCGCGGGATGAGGCGGCGCTGCGGGCCGCCGCGGCAGAGCTTCCGGCCCCGAAGGAGCAGCGGCACGGGTTCGAGGTCGCCGACTTCGCCGATCCCGAGCAGGTGCAGGCGGCGGGGGCCCGGATTGCGCGCGCAGGAGCAGCGCACATCCTCGTCAACAACACCGGCGGCCCCCCCGGCGGGCCGATTGCCGACGCCGCGCCGAATGACTTCGAGCGGGCCTTCCGCATGCATCTGGTGAACAATCAGATCCTGGCGCAGGCCCTGCTCCCGGGGATGCAGGAGGCCGGCTTCGGCCGGATCATCAACATCATCAGCACATCGGTGAAGGCGCCGATCCCGGGGCTCGGCGTCTCCAACACGATCCGCGCTGCGGTGGCGAGCTGGGCCAAGACGCTGGCGGGCGAGGTGGCGCCGCACGGGATCACGGTGAACAACGTGCTGCCCGGATACACCGACACTGCCCGGCTGCAATCGCTGTTCGAAACTCGGGCCAAGCGCGCCGGTGGCAGCGCCGACAACGAGCGCGAAATGACGCGAGCCGCGATCCCCGCCGGGCGCATCGGCCTGCCCGAGGAGATCGCCGCCGCGGTGGCCTTCCTGGCAAGCCCCGCGGCAAGCTACATCAACGGGATCAACCTGCCGGTCGATGGTGGGCGGCTGCCGACGCTGTGACCATGAAGCGCGTGCTGAACCTCATCGGCGGGGAACTCATCGAGCCGCGCTCGGGCGCATGGCTGGACAACATCGATCCCGCGACGGCCGAGCCGATCGGCCAGGTTCCCGACTCCGGCGCCGACGATGTGCAGGCCGCCGTGGATGCCGCGACCGGCGAGGGCGCCGCGTGGAGCGGGCTCAGCGCCGCCGAGCGCTCGACTCTGCTGCTGACGCTGGCGCAGGCGGTCGAAAGGCGGCTCGACGACTTCGCCCAGGCGGAATCGATCGACACCGGAAAGCCGATCACCGTCGCTCGCAGCGTGGACATCCCGCGCGCGGTCGCCAACCTCCGCTTCTTCGCGACGGCGATCCTGCACACCGAGTCGCAGTTGCACGAGATGGATGCTACGCCGACGACGCACGGGCCAGGGCGGGCCTTGAACTACACGCTGCGCCGCCCGCGCGGCGTCGCCGGGTGCATCACGCCGTGGAACCTGCCGCTGTATCTGTTCACGTGGAAGATCGCCCCGGCCCTGGCCTGCGGATGCCCGGTGGTCGGCAAGCCAAGCGAACTGACGCCGACGACCGCGTTCATGCTCGCGGAGATCGCCCGCGAGATCCTCCCGCCGGGGGCGCTGAACATCGTGCATGGACGCGGCGAACCCTGCGGCAGCGCGATCGTGGCCCAGCCGGACATCACGACCATCACGTTCACGGGCTCAACGAAGGTTGGGCGCGAGATCGGCGCGGTCGCCGGGCGGATGCTGAAGCGCGTGAGCCTGGAGCTCGGGGGGAAGAACCCGTTCCTGGTCTTCGAGGATGCCGACCTCGAGCGCGCCATGGACGAGTCGGCCCGGGCAGCGTTCAGCAATCAGGGGCAGATCTGCCTGTGCGGCTCGCGCGTGCTGGTCCAGCGCGGGGCCTTCGACCAGTTCGTCGAGGGGCTGGTGGCGCGCGCGCAGGCGCGGCAAATCGGCGACCCGCTCGATCCGAAGACCGAGCACGGCGTCCTGACCAGCGCCGAGCACCTGGCGAAAGTCGATTCCTACATCCGAATGGCCCGCGACCTCGGCGGCGAGATTCTCTGCGGCGGAGGCCCGGTACCGCCGGAGCGGCTGCCGCGCCGATGCGCCCGCGGGTCGTTCTATGCGCCGACGGTGATCGTCGGCCTGGACAACGCCTGCGCGCCCGTGCAGGAGGAGATCTTCGGCCCGATCGTGACGGTGCAGCCGTTCGAGGATGAGGCCGAGGCCGTGCAGCTGGCGAACTCGACGCCCTACGGGCTCGCCGCGACG
>CAYMJK010000032.1:0-3763 GCA_964390535.1 uncultured Phycisphaeraceae bacterium
GCCGAAGGGCGAGGCGCCGCAGGGCGAGGCGCCGCAGGGCGACCTCGAGGCGGAACTCGACGAACTCATGCGCGACGGGGAGATCGGCGCGCCCGATGCCGGCTCGCCGGTCGACGAGCCGGTGAGCGTCCTGGACAAGGAAATGCGGTCGCTGCGGGATGAGGATGTCGACAGGGAGGTCCCGGGCGCGGCCACGCTTGCCGCGGCAGGGCGGCCTCAGGTGTTCTCCGACTCGACGGTTGCCGGATTCGGCCTTGCGCGAAGCGCGGTGCGCGAGCTGTGCAGCGTCCTGCGACGGAAGGGCCCGCTGGTGGCGGCCCGAGCCGAGCCGGTCGCCCATGGGATGGCGTCGGTCGTGAGCCGGCCGCTGGCGCGGCGCTCGCCGGGGATCCGCAAGGTTGTCGGATGGCTCGCCGTCTACACCGGGCTGCTGGCCCTGTGCGTGTGGGGGTATCTCCTCTTCTTCCGCGCAACCGACCCAGGCGCGCCCACCAGCGACTCCCCCGGGATCGTCGGCTCGGCCGACCGGACCTCCGGGCGGGCTCGCGGCGCCGGGTGAGGCCCCGGTGAAGCATCGCTTGAGATGGGGCGGCGGCGGCCACGTATCGTGCTGGATAGCCGGCCGGATAGCCGGACGGATGGCGGATTTGGACATATGCCCGGGCGCGGCCCGATCTAGGAACCGTGAATCCACACATCGATCGCAGATCCTTCGTGTCGCTGGGCCTCGGCGTCCTCGGCGCCGGCGCCCTGGCATCCTGTCAGAGCCGGCCGACCACCACCCTGCCCGATCCCGCGTGGCCGCGTGCCCGCGCCGGTGGGCGCAGCCCGGCCTGGACGCCTCCCTCGCCGGCGCCCTCGGCGTCGGGGCTGTACCTCCCGCGCCGGGAGTGGACCATGGCGGGGCCGAAGATGTGGCTGGCCAACCCGATGGGGCGCGTGACCCGGATCACGGTGCACCACGACGGGATGAGCCCCTTCTTCCAGACGCGCCGGGCCGACGCCATCGACCGGCTGGAGGACATCCGGCGGGCCCACGTCGGTCGCGGCTGGGCCGACATCGGGTATCACTTCGCCATCGACCCGCAGGGAAACATCTGGGAGACCCGCCCGATCAACCTGCAGGGCGCCCACGTGAGCGACAACAACGAGCAGAACATCGGCGTGGTCGCGCTGGGCAACTTCCAGGAGCAGACGCCGACACCCGCGGCAGTGGGGGCGCTGGACCGCTTCGTCGCCGAACTGATGCGCGTGTACCGCGTGCCGCTGCGCAGCGTGTACACCCACCAGGAACTCGGCCCGACGGTCTGCCCCGGCTACCACATGCAGCGACACATGGCGCTGGCGCGGTCGTCGCGCGGGGCGCTGGCGCGGGCGTGAGACCAAAGCAGTCAGGTAGCAGGGGCAGTCGGTGGCGCATGACAGCGCCTTTCTCTGCGCCCCCCGCGCCTCCGCGTGAGCTTCATGATAATGAGACGTTCACAGCGGGGAAGGTTGAGGACCGCTTGCTCAGCCCACTGGCGCCCGGTCCGCTCCGAAGATCGCCGAGCCGACGCGGACCAGGTTGGCGCCCTCGCTGATCGCGACCTCGTAGTCCTGCGTCATCCCCATCGAGAGGATGTTGAACTTCCCGTCGCCGATCCCCTCGGCGGCGATGTCGTCCAGCATCTCGCGGCAGCGGGCGAAGATGGGGCGCGAGTCCTCGGGGTTGTCGGTCTCCGGCGCCATCGTCATGAGCCCGCGCACGCGGACGAAGACCATCGAGTCGATCTGGGCCGCCAGGTGCATCGCCGCGGGGCCCGGGCAGCCACCCTTGGAGGCCTCGCCCGAGCAGTTGACCTGGATGAGCACATCCACCGGTTCCTCGCGCCGCAGGCCGATCTCCTGGAGCTCCTCGGCGACGCGCAGCGAGTCGATGGTGTGGATCAGCCGGCAGATCTCGACGGCCTTCTTCGCCTTGTTGCGCTGCAGGGGGCCGACGAGGTGCCAGCGGGCGGGGACGACGGCGGGGGCATCCTCCCCGGTGGCGCCGAGGATGCGCCGGCGATCGAGATACTCGTCGATCATCGCGGCCCGCTGGATGAGCTGCTGCACGTGATTCTCGGCGAGGTCGCGGTGGCCGAGGTGGAGCAGTTCGCGGATCTGGTCGGGCTCGGCGTACTTGGTCACGGCGACCAGCAGCACATCCTGGGGGCGTCGCCCCGCGCGGGCCGCGGCGTCCGCGACGCGCTGCCTGACTTCCGTGAAACGATTCTCTACGCAGACGGCGTCCATGGGCATCCTGCCTCCAGCGAATAGGATAGCGCCCGTCCGCTGTCGGAAGCGCTGCAGCGCTCAGGAAGGAGCAGGATGCCAGCCGAGAGAGTGCCAGCCGCCGGACCGGTCGTGCTGATCATCCGCGACGGGTGGGGCGAGAACCCCAACCGGGCCCACGACGCGTTCAACGCGGTGAAACTGGCGCGAACCCCGACCGACGACGCCCTGCGGGCGCACTGGCCGACCACCCTCATCCGGACCAGCGGCCTCGATGTCGGCCTTCCCCCCGGGACCATGGGCAATTCGGAGGTGGGGCACCAGAACATCGGCGCCGGGCGCATCGTGGACCAGGAGTCGGTGCGGATCAGCAAGTCGATCGAGTCGGGGTCGTTCTTCGCCAACGAGGCGCTGCGGCGGGCGGTGGCAAGGGCCCGCGATGGCGGGGGGACGGTTCACCTGCTGTGCATTGCCTCGGATGCGGGGGTGCACGGGCTGCTGGAGCACCTGTACGCCTGCGCCGAGCTGTGCCGGCGCGAGCAGGCGCTGCGGGTCGCGGTGCACCTCTTCACCGACGGGCGCGACACCGGGCCGTTCAGCGGGCGCGAGTATGTCGAACGCGTCGAGCGAAGGCTCGCCGAGATCGGCTGCGGCCGGGTCGCGACGGTCTGCGGCAGGTATTACGCGATGGATCGCGACTACCGGTGGGAGCGGGTGCGGCTGGCGTACGACCTGCTGACCGGACGCTCGGATGTTCCGGTGTTCGAGTCCGCCGGCGCCGCGGTGCAGGAGTACTACGACAATCCGAGCGCCCCGACGCAGCGCGGCGACGAGTTCGTCACGCCGCGCCGGATGAGGGTGGGGGCGCCGGTTCGCTCCGGAGACAGCGTGATCTTCGTGAATTACCGGGGCGACCGGCCGCGGGAACTGATCGCGCCGTTCGTGCTCGACGAATTCGAGGGGGCGGTTGCGCCCTCGCCGGGGACGGGCGAGCGCGGCTTTGACCGCGGGCCGAAGCTCGCGCTGGCGAGTTTCGTGACGATGACCACCTACGACGAGCGGCTGAACGATCTGCTGGATGTCGCCTTCCCGCGCCCGCCGCGGATGGAGGACATCCTCGGCGCGCATCTGTCGCAACTCGGCCTGCGGCAGTTCCGCTGCGCCGAGACGGAGAAGTACGCCCACGTGACCTTCTTCTTCAATGATTATCGCGAGCCGCCGTTCGATGGCGAGCATCGCGAGATCATCCAGTCGCCGAGGGTGGCGACGTACGACCAGCAGCCGGAGATGTCGGCCCAGGGCGTCTGCGACGCGGTGCTGCGCCGGCTCGGCTCGGGCGACTGCGAAGACTGCATCGTCGTCAACTTCGCCAACGGCGACATGGTCGGGCACACCGGCGTGCTGGAGGCGGCAGTGCGCGCCTGCGAAGTGGTGGACGAGTGCGTCGGGCGCATCGTCGAGGCGGCGCTGGCCCGCGGCGGGGGTGGGGGCGGCGGGCGGCTCATCATCA
>CAYMJK010000033.1:0-6893 GCA_964390535.1 uncultured Phycisphaeraceae bacterium
CAGCGACCTCGACAAGATCATGCTCTCCACCTGGGCGCCGGCGCCGTTGCAGGTAAGCTGGCACAAGCCGCAGCAGGTGTTCGTCTGTCCCGATCCGCGCAACCCGGATTCCGATGGCGACGGGCTCGATGACGGCGCCGATCCCGCACCGCTCATCCCCTTCGAGCCCTTCATCTGGCCCGGGGCGGCCACCATCGACGGCGATCCGGACGAATGGGAGCATGTCCCGCTGACCGGCGCCCTCGGCGCCCCCGATCTCGGCGCCACCTATCAGCACCAGCACGACGACCGCGCCTACTCAGCGCTCATCACCCTCACCGGCGACTGGCGCCGCGCCCGCATCATCCTCGATGGCGAAGGCGAGGGCGTCTACTCCGGCGAGGGGGTGCAGGCGTTCGAGATCCGCCCGGGAAGCGATGGCGGGCCGCCCGAGGTCCGCCGCACGTTCGTCGGGGTCCGCGGCCTGTCCTGGAAATCGTCAGTCGGCCCCGCCGGCGCCGCACACATCGAGATCGAGATCCGTAACCGCGCTGCCCCGGATGATGGCGGCTGGTACTGGCGCGGCGCCGGGCGCGAAGTCGGAATCACGATGGAAGTGGAGTCCGGCGCGCGCGCAATCTACTCCATGTACGAGCCCTACCGCCCCTTCTACTGCCGCATGCTCGAGCCCCACGGCCAGCCGCCCATGCCCGGCTCGCCCCCCGCCGAGCTCTCCCGCAAGGCCGCCGATGTCGTCCTGACCCCCGGCGACGAGCGCGTGCGGCTCCGCGGCAAAGGGTGGACCGTCGATGGCGACACCTGGCGCCACGCAGGCCCCGGCGAGGACGCACTGGTCATCGACGGCCGTGCGGCAGGCGACTTCGACCTGCTCGCAGTTGTCGAGGCAAAGCAGGATGCCATCCTCGGCGGCTACATCCAGGGCCAGCCGCAGGTCGGCGCGATCCACGACTACTGCCTGTTCGTCGGCGGGTACAGCAACACTCGGACTCGCCTGCGCCTGTTCGGCGCCGAGGCCGGCGACAGCGGCCAGATGGTCGAGCCGGGGCGCCACCGGATGCAACTCTCGCGCCGCGCCGGCGTCATCTGGGCCCTCTGGGATGGCAAGCCCATCCTCTGGGCCTACGACCCGCGCCCGGAGGCGATCGTGGATCGCCTGGCCGCCCTCGGCGGCTACGGCGGCGCCCAGCGCATCTTCGAGATCCGCTACCGGGTCACGCCGGCCGGCGTCGTGGGCGAGCCGGACGATGGGAACTGAGGCTTCGCCAGCCGCCCGGGCTGCCGCGCTGCCGACAAGCGCCCAAGGCGAGTGACCGCTAGCATGGCGGCGTGCCTGCCCTTCCCCTCGCGCTCCTGTGCCTGATTGCGCTCGGATTCGCGGGCGTGGCCGCCGGGCAGGAGGCTCCTGCAGCGCCCCAGCCGATCCGCGGGGCCGACCTGAGCGGGCGCGACTTCGGCGGGGTGGTTCTGCCGGGCGAGGCCGTCGAGGGCCCGCTCGCCTTCCGGGCGAACCTCGCGTGGGTCTGGACCGAGGGCGCAGCCGCCCGGGCCGGGGGAGGCGGGCGTCCGCCGACACAGCGTCTGCTGCTGGAAGGCGATGTGCGCATCGATCTCGGGCCGAGCCGCTTCTCCTGCGATCGGGCGGTCGTCTGGCTGCAGCGCCGGGAAGATGGCGCCACCCAGGCGTTCGCCTACATGGCGGATGTCGGCGAGCCGAACGCCGCCGCGGTGACCTCCATCACCGCCGACCGCCTCCCGGTCGACGCCGTGATCCGGGCCGACTCGATCGCCCTGGAGGCGGTGACCCGCCGCGAGGGACGGCCGGACGACCCCCGCGACCCCCACATCCCCCTGCTGCACGAGGGCGAGCGGGCCCTGGCGGCCTATCTCGGGGCCGTGGTGGCTGCCGCGGCGCCCACCTTCACGCCCGACCCGGAGGGGGAACTGGCGCTGCTCATCCGGGAGACGCTGGAGTCGCAGCGGACGGCGGCGCCCGCGGCAAGGCCCGAGCCGATCTTTTCACCCGATGGGGTCATCGACTTCAGCGCCGGTCACATCGAAGTCACCGCCCGCGACGGGGAGCAGGTCGCCACGCTCTCGGGCGGCATCTCGGTGCTCTACTGGGATCACGCCCGTGACCTGACCATCCAGATGCGGGCGGAGCGGATGGTCCTCTACCTCGCGCAGGGGGCGCCGGTCGAGTCGCTGCGCGGCATCGGCGTGGGCGCCGTCCGCGGGATCTACCTCGAAGGCGATGTGATGGTCGATTCGCAGCGCGGCGGGCGCCCCGGATCCCGCGACACCGAGCGATACACGCTGCGGGCCCCGCGGATCTACTACGACATCGCCAGTGACCGCGCCCTGATCCTCGAGAGCGTCTTCTGGACCTACGACGACGAACTCGACCTGCCGCTGTGGGTCCGGGCGGATGCCATCCGGCAGGAGTCCGCCAACCAGTTCCGGGCCGAGGGCGCGGTCATCAGCAACACCGGCTTCGCGCAGCCGCACATCTCGGTCGGCGCCATCTCGGTGACCATCACCAGCGCCCCGCGCCCCGAAGGCGGGCAGCGGATGCTGGTGGATGCCCGCCACCTCACGCTACGGGCGGACGGCTTCCCGATCGCCTATGTGCCGCTGTACGTCGGCGACCCCCGGGCCTTCCCGCTGCGGGCGCTGCGGATCGAGTCGTCATCGGCGACCGGGTTCGCCGTGAAGACAGGCTGGGACATCCTCGGGATCCTGGGGCTGTCGCCGCCGGGCGTGGAGGCGATGCTGCTGGTGGACGGCTACATCGAGCGCGGCCTGGCGCTGGGGCTGGATGCCGACTGGGACCGCCGGGAGGGGAAGGGATCGCTGCACGCGTACAACGTGCTCTCCGACACCGGCAATGATGTGCTGATGACCGGGCGGCGGCGCGAGGCCGACGGCGACAACCGGACAATCCTGACGCTGGAGCACCTGCTGCACTTCGCCGAGCGCTGGACGCTGCGGGCGGAGGCGGCGTGGCTCTCCGACAGAAACGTGGTGCAGGCGTTCGAGCCGAACGAGGCCCGGCGTCGCCGGGAATACGCCACCGGCGTCGCCATCGACCGGCGCGAATCCAATGCGCTGACGCTCCTGCAGGCCCGCGGCTGGCTGAATGACTTCACGCCGAATCACTATCTGCTCGCCAGCGCCGGCTACACCGCCCAGAAGCTGCCCGAGGCCCGCTACATCCGCACCGGCGACGACCTGCTCGCCGACGTGTCGCCGGGCATGCTCACGCTCTTCAGCGACATCCGCCTGAGCCGCATGGAGCTCGCCTTCAACGAGCCGGATGTCGGCGACTTCGGCTTCGATCAGGCGGCCCGGTCGCAGTTGGCCTTCGGCGTCGCCCCGAACCAGTCGATCGCGGATCGGCTGCTGAGCGCCGGCTACGGCGAGGACACGGTGAACCGGCTGGATGTCCGCGAGGAACTCACCAGCCAGCTCGCCTCCGGTCCCGTGAGCATCACGCCCTTCGCCGTCGGCCGCCTGACGGTCTACGACGACGAGTTCGACCAGTTCAGCCCCCAGGAGGACGACTCGACGCGGGTCTTCGGGGCCCTGGGGCTGCGCCTGGCGACTGCGGTGCAGCGGGTGAACAACACCATTGATTCCCGCCTGCTGGATCTCCACCGCATGCGCCACATCGTCGAGCCGAGCATGACGCTCTGGACCGGGCACACGAACATCGACCAGCGCGACCTGCCGACGTACGACGAGGATGTGGAGTCGCTCGCCGACGGCTCGTCGGTCCGCCTCGGCCTCGATCAGACCTTCCAGACGCAGCGCGGCGGCCCGGGGCGGCGGCGCACGGTCGACTGGCTCACCGTCGATGGCGAGGTCGTCGTCTCCAACGACGAGGCCGAGCGGGAGAGCCCCATCGGCCGCTGGATCGCCAGCCGTCCGGAGGAGTCGCAACTCGGCGACTTCGGCACGGTGCGGGCTGCGTTGCAGGCGTCCGAAGCGCTGGCCGTGACGGCCGAATCGGTCTACGACTTCGAGCGCAACCAGCAGGCCCAGACGGCGATCGGCACGACGGTCCGCCACGACCCGGCGTTCTCGACTTCGGCCGAGCTGCGCTACGTGAACTCGCAGGACTCAACGTACCTTGGCCTCGGGGCGGACTACCAGTTGAGCGAGCGTTACGGTTTCGGCGCCCGCGCGGTGTACGACACCGATCAGGGCACATTCCAGGCCGTCGGCGGCGAGCTGCGCCGCCGGTTCCCGAACTTCATCCTCGGCGCCGGCATGCAGTACAACGACATCACGCGCGAGACCAGCTTCGGCCTGTCGTTCCATCCGGCGGGCTTCGGCCGGGCCAACCCGCTGCTGCAGGGGCTCGGCGGCGTCCGCCGCGATGGCGGCGGGCTCTGACTCGGGTTCAGTGTGCGGCCCGTGGGGCTACTGGCGGCGGTTGATGCGGTCGAGCAGTTCGCGGGCGCCTTCGACGCCTCCCGCAAGGGCCCGCTCCGCATAGGGCGCCGCCCGCGACGAATCGCCGATGCGCTCCAGCGAGACCGCCGCCTCGTAGGCGAGTTCGGCGTCATCGGGCGCCATGTCCGCGGCCTCGGCGAAGAGCGCCGCCGCAACATCCGGCTCCCGGAGCATGCCGTGACACTCGGCCATGAGCCGGATCACGGGCTTCGTCAACCGGTCCGTCTCGCTCAGCGAGCGCAGCAGCTTCAGCGCCGGCTGCGCCTCCCCATTGCGCTTGTGGGCTCGGGCTTCGATCACCTTCCACGCAGGCTCGGAGGGCTGCAGCGCGCGGGCCCGGGTGATGTGCTGCAGGGCGAGATCGGTGATGTTCTCCCGCAGCGCGATCTCGGCAAGCATCCCCCACGGACGAGGATCGTCCTCCCGCAGCAGGCCAGCCCGCACCAGGTTCGCCTTCGCCGGCCCCAGCTCACCCAGCGACATCTGCGTCTGACCCAGGTAGAGCGGGTAGTCGGCGTTGGTCGGATCGGCCGCCTGGGCGACCGAATAGTGCTCCATCGCGAGCTGCGGGCGGCCGATGCGCCCCGCCAGGGTGCCCGCGGCGAACTCCAGGTCGGGCCGGCGCGGCCCGATCGAGAGTGCCGCGACAAACTGCTCATACGCCTGGGGCAACTGCTCGCTCTGCAGCAGCGTCTCGGCGTAGGCGACGCGCAGGTCCTGATCGTCCGGATACTCGATGATGGCCGCGCTGAGCGCCGTACGAGCCCGATCCGTCTCCCCCTGGAGCAGGAAAGTGCGCGCGCTGGAGAGCCGCTGCTCGATGGCCGCCGCGGGGCTGAGTTCGCTCCGAGCCCCCGGCGTGGCCTGGGACTCGGTCGGGGCGTTCAGCAGCCCCGCGTTCCACAGGGCCCCGAGCCCCCCCACCAGGCAGAGGACGACCAGGAGCATCAGGGCCCGGCTCCCCCACTGCCGCGCCCGATGCGCCTTCCACTGCGGCTGGCGCGGCCCGAGGTTGGTGGGCAACTGGTCCCAGACGGTCTGTGGCTTCGGCTTGCGTGCCATGTCAGTTTGGTATCGGCCGGACTACACTCGAAGTCAATGGCTACCCCAGCTTCTCAGGCCCGCAAAGGCCCACCGGATCGGTCCGAACCGGGTGAACTCCCTAAACAGTACTCGCCGCAGGAAAATGAATCGCGGATCTGGCAGAAATGGGATTCCTCGGGCGCGATGGGCGCCGATCCGCGGCCGGTCCGGGAAGGTTCCGCCCGCCCCTACGCGATCCTGATCCCCCCGCCGAACGTCACCGGCCGGCTGCACCTCGGCCACGCCCTGAACAACACGTTACAGGACGTGCTGATCCGGGCCCACCGGATGAAGGGGTTCCAGAGCCTGTGGATGCCCGGGACCGATCACGCGGGCATCGCCACGCAGACGGTGGTCGAGAAGCGCCTGCTGGAGACCGAGAACAAGCGGCGCACCGACTACACCCGCGACGAGTTCGTCGCGAAGGTTCAGGCGTGGAAGGACGAGTACGAGCGCACGGCGACCGAACAACTCCGGGCGATGGGGTGCTCGTGTGATTATCGGCGCCAGCGGTTCACGATGGACACGGTCTGCGCGCGCGCTGTGCGCGAGGCGTTCTTTCAGCTTTTCAAAGCCGGCCTGATCTACCGTGGCAAGCGGCTGGTGAACTGGGACCCGGTGACGCAGACGGCGCTGGCGGATGACGAGGTGGAGATGGTGGAGGTGGATGGCGCCTTTTACTACCTGCGGTATCCGCTGGCCCACCCCTGGGATCACGATGACGAGCCGACGCCGGTCACCTGGTCGGAGCTTGCAGCGCGGGGGTACCCCGGGGCCGAACGGCGCCCGGAAGAAGAGCAGGCGTGGATCACGGTGGCCACGACGCGCCCCGAGACGTACCTGGGCGACACGGCGGTGGCGGTGAATCCGGGTGACCCGCGGGCGAAGGCGCTGCGCGACTTCTGTATCCAACTGCCGCTGGTCGGCCGGGCGATCCCGATCATCGAGGATGAGTACGTGGTGATGCCGGATCCGGAGTCGAGCGACGCCAAGGCGAAGCACGCCACGGGCTTCCTCAAGGTGACGCCGGCGCACGATCCGAACGATTACGAGATCGGGCAGCGGCATCACCTGCCGATCATCAACGTGATGGCGCCGGACGGCTCCATCAGCGACAAGTATGGCTGGGATGATCTCGAGGAGACCGAAGGCGCCCACGTCTTCCTCGGCAGGAGCCGGGAGGAGGCGCGGAAACTGGTCGTGCGCGAGTTCGAGGCCCGCGGGCTGCTGGAGGACACCCGCCCGCATCGGCACACCGTGGGGCACAGCTACCGCAGTCATGCGCCGATCGAGCCGTACTTCACCGATCAGTGGTATGTGCGGGTGACGGATGACCGCCTACGCGGCGTGGCCCA
>CAYMJK010000034.1:0-3282 GCA_964390535.1 uncultured Phycisphaeraceae bacterium
TTCAGCGTGGAGAGGATCCGCACATGAAACCGCACGTACGGTTTGCGGTAGGCGCCACCGCGAGCGAAACCCGAGGTACAATAGAAGTGGGTATGGCCTCAGCCGTTCGACATCGCGGGTTCTCGGTCCTGGAGTTGCTGATCAGCCTGGGGATCGTGGCCATTCTGCTCGGCCTGCTCATCCCCGCCCTCAGCCTTGCGCGCGAGGGGGCTCGCGTGGCAGTCTGCTCGGCGAATCTGCGGCAGATCGGGCTCGGGTGGCAGGGGTACCTGAACGACCACGCCGAATTTCCGGCGCAGGGGGAATTGCCCGAGTGGCGCTTCGGCGGCGCGCGGTTCGTCGGGCCGGAGAAGACACCGCTGCTGGACGAGCACCGGCCGATCAATCCGTACATCTCCGGCGACGGCGACGGCAGCGGGCGCACGTTCGCGGAGATCTTCCGCTGCCCGTCCGACACCGGGTACGAGTACACCGGCGGCCCGGCGCCCGGGGCGAGCGCCACCGGCGGGCTGTCGATGTTCGAGTGGCATGGCTCCAGCTATCGGGCCAACGATTTCCTGCTGAACGCCCAGGCGCTGGATCCGTTCCGCGACGCGGGGCCGCTGGCGGTGAGCGAGGTGCACGTGACGCCGAGCTCGCTGCTGATCGCGGCCGATGCGCAGTGGCACATCGCCTTCGCCGGCCGGGCCGACATCGACGCGAGCTGGCACGGCCGCCCCGGCGCCGGCAACATGCTCGCGCAGGACGGCTCGGTCCGCTTCATGCCGTTCGAGGCGGAGCCGCAGGGGTATGTGGTGATTCCGTTTGTCGAATGATGAATGATGAACGATGAATGATGAGTAGGAAGGCGCCGCTTTGCGGCGTCTTTTTCTTACTCATCATTCATCGTTCATTATTCATAATTCTGGCGATCAGCTTCTCGCGCACGGCCTTCGGGTCCGCGGCGCCGCCGGAGCGCTTCATGACTTCGCCGATCAGGCGCCCGATGGCGGCGTGCTTGCCGGCGCGGATCTGCTCGACCATGGGGCCGTTGGCGGCGATAACCTCGTCGCACCAGGTTTCCAGAGCGCCCTCGTCGCGGACCGTCAGCAGCCC
Organism: uncultured Phycisphaeraceae bacterium; assembly: GCA_964390535.1. GTDB lineage: Bacteria > Planctomycetota > Phycisphaerae > Phycisphaerales > UBA1924 > CAYMJK01. The sequence continues at coordinate 1,096 of CAYMJK010000034.1, forward strand.
GTCGCGCTCGGCGATGGCGCCGGGGTCGGCGCCGGCGTCCGGTCCGGCGAGCCGCTCGAGGATGGTGTCGGCGGCGTTGGAGCTGATGCGGTCGTCATCGCGCAGGCGCGCGAGCTGCGCGAGCTGCACCGGCGAAATCCCGAGATCGCTGATCAGCCTGCCGCGCTCGTTGGCGAGCTTCGCCCCCGTCTGCAGCATGAGGTTGGCGATCAGCCGGGCGGCCCGCTCGCGCTCGATGGCGCCGGTGGGCGCGCACAGATCGAGCGCCGACTCGAACAGCGCGCACACGCCGCGCTCCTCCACCAGCCCCCCCGCCTGACGCAGCGGCACGCCCATGTCGGTGTAGCGGCGCACACGTGCCGCCGGCAGCTCCGGCAGCGCTGCGCGCACCTTGTCCACCAGCGACCGGCCGATGCGCAGCGGCGGGAGGTCGGGGTCGGGGAAGTAGCGATAGTCGTGGGCATCCTCCTTCTCGCGCTGCATGAGCGTGATGGCGCGGGCGTCGTCCCACCCCATGGTGCGCTTGGCGCCGGGGCCCATCGTCCGCCCGTCCTCGAGCCATCGCCGGGGCTGCTCGGCGGCCTCGTGCTCGATGGCGAGCCGCAGCGCACGGAACGAGTTGAGGTTCTTCACCTCGGTGATCGGCGTCTCGATGCGCCGACCATCCGTCGTGGTGATGATCGTGTTGATGTTCGGCTCGAAGCGCATGTGCCCCTTCTGCATCACCCCCTCGGTGACGCCGAGGAAGCGGCAGGTCAGGCGCAGCAGCCGGGCGAAGGCGACCGCCTGCTCGGCTGAGTCGAAGTCCGGCTCGGTGACGATCTCCAGCAGCGCAGCCCCGGCGCGATTGAGGTCGACGAGCGCGCCATCGACCGGGCGGGCGGCGCCGCCCTCCTCGTGCGGCGCCTCGTGCAGCAGCTTGCCGGCATCCTCCTCCAGATGGGCCCGGCGAATGCCGACGCGCGCCGTCGGCGCCGCCGGATCGATGAACCCCGCCTCGTCGAACCCCGGCACATCGACCGCCCCCCCGAAGCACAGCGGCAGATCGTACTGACTGATCTGGTACCCCTTGGGCAGATCCGGGTAGAAGTAGCTCTTGCGGTCCCACTTCGTGACCTCGGCGATCTCACACCCCAGCGCGAGCCCGACGAGCATCGACATCTCGATCGCGGCCCGGTTCAGCGAGGGCAGCGCCCCGGGCAGGGCGAGCACCGTCGGATCCAGCAGCGTGTTCGGCGGCGCGCCATCGAACTCCGGATGCGCCGGGCTCGGCGCCGCGCTGAACATCTTGCTGCGGGCCCGCAATTCGACGTGAACCTCCATCCCCACCTTGAGGCGGACCGACTCGATGCTGGCGGGCTCGGCGGCGGGCGTCATGGTGGATCGTATCGCCCCGTGCCACTGACGGCGGCCGTCGTGGCTTCGCACGGGGGACCGTATGAACGGAGTCCACTGACGGCGGCCGTCAGCGGCACGGACCACGTATGTGCGCGCGCTGCAGCGGCGTGTGGCGAGCCAGTCTTCCGCGGCAGACAAATCCGAAATACGGCCGGAACAGCGACTTACGCGCCGCGCTCGCACATCGCCGGCGCGGTCTGCGCGCGCACTGGCGACCTTCCGGCCAAGGGGTAGAGGGCCGCAGTGGCCCGTGGAGGACGACGATGGCGCCGATCACCGACGAGTTCATCCGCCTGCTGGTGCGCGAGCACTTGGCCTGCGCCCTGGCGCGCCTCGGGCGCCTGTGGGCGTATTACCGCAACGAGTCATCGGCGCCCGCGCAGCCCGGTGGGCGTCCGCGCCTGGCCCAGGAGTGCGGGCTGCCGCGCCGACTGACGGGGGCGCCGGAGGCGTGGGCCGATGACCGGTCCGGCTCGCGCCGCGAGGTCGTCATCGAGAACGACATCGCGTGGCGCATCGGCACGATGGTGGACTTCATGCTCGGGCGCCCGCTCATGATGCGCTCGACCGCGCCCGAGGCGCTGCGCCCCGACATCGAACGCGTGCTGGAGGCCGTCTGGGAAGCGTCTGGCGGCATGGCGCTGCTGCAGGACGCCCTGCTGCTCGGGCACATCTTCGGGAGCGTGGATCTGCTGGTGCGGGCGGACGGGCGGGCGCTGTCGCGCATCGGCTCGGCCGGCGCCTTGGTCGCCCTGCCGCGAGAGGAGCTTGCCGACCTGATCCGCATCG
>CAYMJK010000035.1:0-9439 GCA_964390535.1 uncultured Phycisphaeraceae bacterium
GACTGGGGGCTTGGGGCCGGGGCTGGGGCCCGGGGCGAGGCGTTACCGGACGGTCAGTCCGACAGCGGCGCCACGCCCGAGCGGCTCGTGAACGTGTGCAGGTCGAGGTTCGTGTGGATCTCGAAGTCGGCCGCCTCGTCCGTGCGATGGGCGAAGCAGAGCAGGAGCCGGTGGCCGACCTTCGGGTCCAGTTCCAGCCGGTCCAGTTCCAGCAGCTGGCGGTCGCCATCCTGCACGCCGCCCATGTCCAGGATGAGCTGCCCGTCGATGAAGACCCAGGCGTCGCCGTCGGCGGCCAGCTCGAAGAAGAGCTCGCTGCACTCGGCGAAGTCGAAGCTGGCGTCCACGAGCACGGTGTACGTGCCGTTGCGCGCGGCGGGCGTGCCGGCGCCGTAGAGGGCGCCGTCGATGGGCCTGAAGTCGGCGCTCTTGAAGCGCCAGGAGCTGGTTTCCTTGCTCCAGGCCATGACCATCGACCTGCTGTCGGCACGGCTCTGCATGGAGCTGTTGAACCAGGTCTGGAACCAGGCCTGGGAGGTGATGGCGCCATCGTGCGGCAGGCCGAACTCGGCGAGGGTGTCATGCGGGTCGAGGCAGCCGGGGGCGGCGCCCGGCGTGGCGACGGCGGTCGTCGGCGCCAGGATGGCGCCGTCAGCGGTCGGCAGGCCGTCGATATGCAGGCCCGAGGAGTTGCGCATGTGCACGCTCTGGGCGACGACGCTGCCGAAGAAATCGGTATTGTTCTCGATCACCAGCGGGGCGTCCGGCGAGACGAGGCTGGCGAAGACCATGTTGTGGTTGCGCACCACGAACGGGTCGGAGCCGAGGTTGAAGATCTGCACTCGGCTCGGATCCTGTGAGGCCTGGTTCAGCCCCGACGCCTGCTCGACGCTCGCGGACCCCTTGAAGTAGAGCTTCAGGGTGGCGCCGGGCATCAGCTCGAGCTTCGAGGAGTTGTTCAGCTCGAAGGCCTTCTCGACCAGAATCGTCACATCGCCGTCGATCTGCAGCGTGTGCCCATTGCGCAGCCGGAACTCGTCGGTATGGATGTCGTGGCCGAGCGTCGTCACCTGCTTCTTGGTCAGGATGTACGACGGAGTCCACGGGACCGAGAGCGACGGCTCGGTCAATTCCGGCATGGTCGAGCCGGTGACGAACGCGGGCGCCGGCCCGGCGGTCTCGGGGTCGTACGGCCCTGCGGCGGAGTCGTACGTGTCGGCGTACGCCTTGTTCAGGAAGATGGGCGCGCTCTCGACGAGCACCACGCCCTGGCACGACTGGGTGTGGACGTTGTCCTGCCACATGTCCGCCTCGTACCACTGATCGAGCACGATGGTAAACTCACCGTCGCTGAACCCGGTGGGCACATCCCACCCGATGCCGCCGACGCCGCGGGCGTACCCGACAGTCGTGCCCGGCATGACCACGTGCCCCGGATCGAGGTCGAGCGACCATCCGCGCAGATCGTGGCCACCGGCGAGCTCCTCGACCTGGTAGATCCAGGTGCTCGTCTCGTCGGGGTTGTAGGTGACCGACAGCAGGCTGATGGCGTAGGCGTCCACGCCGGCGCCATCCTTGAGGATCGTGGGCGATTCGCTGGCGATGCCCGTGGGGCCCGCGCCGGCCCCGCTGGGGACGCCGACGGTCGCGACGCTGTGGGGGATGAGATTCCCCCCGCTGTCCATCGCGGGAGTCGTGAGCTCGACACCGGCGCCCGAGAAGCCAGGGGCGCGTCCGACGGCCGCCGGACTCACGAGATTGGCAATGCGGATGAAAGCGTCCGGCGAGACGGCGGTGAAGTCCGGGTGCCCGGGGCGCATGTCGCGCACCATGAAGTGCAGGAGATAGTCGTCGGGGCCAAGCTGCCCGAACGCAACTGCCGGCGCCAGGGGAATTGCCAGACCGGCGATCGCGATTCGCATGGAGTTCGTCATCATCACGGATCCCTCCCGCAATACACAAGGCCCGCGCAAGGCGGGGCCTTCTCTGCGCCGACACCTTGCGGGGAGTCGGCATTCTGCAACCCCGCAAGGATGCCAATCCGCCGGCGCCCCGGCCACCCGGGTCCGGGGGGCGAGGGCCGGTGGCGCCGCCTGCACACCCTGGAGAAGCCCGCGCATCGCGCTAACTGCGATCCGGACGTCTGCCGGGCGCGGATATCGGATGGTCGCGAATCCACGTGTCGCTACCGGTGACCAGGCTGTGGTTCCCGGAACAGCAGCAGATCAGCGCCCGTATAGCGGCTTGAACCGCTCCGCGTTGGAACGGGGCCGAGAACCTGATGCAGAAGTCTGACGGAGCCCGCGGGACGGCGGCGTCTCGAATCTGATCGATCTCGCACTGATCCTCTTTCATGCCGGCGCCCCTGGCGCCGCGGCGCTCCGGACCGAGAAACTCGCGCATCGCTTGCAGGCGCCCGGTGGCCGATCACGGGGATTCGTCACTGGTTGCGCTGTGGTCCGGCGCCCCTGTGCGCAGGAGAGTCATGATGGTCCAGAGCGAGGCTGAACGTAAGGGATTGCACGAAGCGCTCGGGCTGCTCGGGGCCGGAAGCAGCAGCGCCTTCGAGTATCAACTCTGGGTGACGTTCGGCGACGCTTGGACCGGATTGCGCGCTCGCCTGGCGGCGGAGGGGGCGATCCGCCCGGTCGCGCCCGGCGAGTGGGCCCTGACGCCGGCCGGCGAGGGGCTGCGGGGAACGCTGGAGGAGGGGCGGGCGCTGTCCGGCCCGGAGGAGAGGAGCCGCGGCAGCGTCCGCGGCGCCCGCGCGGGCCGCCCGCGCGCTGCTGTGGAGGGCAGCAGCGCTGTGTGAGGCGGCCCGCCGGGCGCCGCGCCTTCGCGACGCTACACTGCCCCCATGCTCCGCCTCGAGGACGCAACTGTCCGCTACGGCGAGCTGGCGGCGCTTGATGGCGTTTCGGTGGAGTTTCCACCAGGACGGACGACGGTGCTGATCGGCCCCAGCGGCTGCGGGAAGTCGACGATTCTGCGCGCCGCCATCGGTCTGCTCCGCCTCGATTCCGGGCGGGTCATCTTCGACGGCCAGGACCTCACCGACCAAAGCCTCCTCCAGGTCCGGCGGCGCATCGGGTACGTCATCCAGGAGGGTGGCCTGCTCCCGCACCTCACGGGCCGAGGCAACGTCACGCTGGTGGCACGGCGGATCGGGTGGGACAGGCCCCGCATCGCGGCGCGCGTCGATGAACTGGCGGCGATGACCCGCATGGATGCCGAGATGCTCTCTCGCTATCCCCACGAACTCAGCGGCGGCCAGCGCCAGCGGGTGGCCCTGATGCGGGCGCTCATGCTCGATCCCGACGCCCTGCTCATGGACGAGCCACTGGGGGCGCTGGACCCGATGATCCGGGCCGATCTGCAGGAGGACCTGCGCGGGCTCTTCCGCGACCTGCAGAAGACGGTCGTAATCGTGACGCACGATCTCGCCGAGGCGAACTACTTCGCCGACGAGATCGTGCTGCTGGATGCCGGGCGGATCGTGCAGCGCGGGCGGCTGGCCGACCTGGCCGAGCGCCCCGCCAGCGATTTCGTGCGCCAGTTCGTCACGGCGCAGCGCCGGGCCCACGAGATGGCGGAGACGAGCGCGTGACCCGGCTGCTGGCGATCATCGTGCTCGTTGCTGCGCTGGCAGCGCCCACAGGCGCCCGCGGCGCGCAGGAGGCGTCCCCCGATGTCCCCGACGCTCCCGAGGCGCCCGCGATCGCCGGCGTCGTGGTCGGCTCCAAGAAGTTCACCGAGAACGTGATCCTGGGCGAGATGGCCGCGATGCTCGCCCGCGCCGCCGGCGCTCAGGCGGTGCATCGCAAGGAACTCGGCGGCACCCGCATCCTCTTCGAGGCGGTCGCCCGCGGCGACATCGACATCTATCCCGAGTACACCGGCACTCTGAAGGAGGAGATCTTCGCCGGGCAGGAACTGCACGGCGTCGAGGACATCCGGGCCGCCCTGGAGGAGCGCGGGCTGACCATGACCGGCGCCCTCGGCTTCGACAACACCTACGCCATCGCGATGACCGAGCAGCGGGCGGCCGAACTCGGCATCGAGACCATCTCCGATCTGCGCGCGCATCCGGAGCTGAAGTTCGGCTGGGGCAACGAGTTCATGGACCGCGGCGACGGGTGGCGGGCGCTGCAGGCGCGGTATCGCCTGCCGCAGCAGGATGTCCGCGGGCTGGATCACGACCTTGCCTACCGCGGGCTGGAGGCGGGCGACATCGACGTGATGGACGCGTACGCGACCGACGCGGAGATCGAGTACTACGACCTGCGCGTGCTCGAGGACGACCTCGGACACTTTCCCGAGTATCAGGCGGTCTTCGTCTACCGGCTGGATATGCGGTCCAGGGCGCCGCGGGTGGTTGCGGAGCTGCGCCGGCTCGAGGGCGCGATCGACGCCGCGGCGATGAGCGCCCTGAACCGGGCGGTGAAGCTCGACAGCCGGCCCGATGGCGCTGTCGCGGCGGAGTTTCTCGAGGCCACCCTCGGCGTGCGGGCGACGTTCGAGCGCCGGTCGCGGTGGGGGGCGCTCTGGCAGCGGACGATCGAGCACACACGGCTGGTCGGGATCTCGATGTTCTTCGCGACGATCATGGCCGTGCCGCTGGGCGTGCTGGCGGCGAAGGCGCGGCTGCTGGAGCAGCCGACGCTGGCGGTGGTGGGGGTGGCGCAGACGATCCCCTCGCTGGCGTTCCTGGCGCTGCTGGTGCCGCTGCAGGGGATCGGCGAGCGTTCGGCGATCATCGCCCTGACGGTGTACAGCCTGCTGCCGATCGTGCGCAACACGCACGCGGGGATCGTGTCGATTCCGGGGCATCTGCGTGATTCGGCGGCGTCGCTGGGGCTGTCGCGGCGCGATCAACTGCTCTATATCGACCTGCCGCTGGCGGCGCCATCGATCTTCGCGGGCCTGAAGACGGCGGCGGTGCTCAACGTCGGGACGGCGACGCTGGGGGCCCTCATCGGCGCCGGGGGATACGGGCAGCCGATTCTCACGGGAATCCGGCTGGATGACCCGATTCTTATCCTGGAGGGGGCGGTTCCGGCCGCGGTGATGGCGATCGCGGCGCAGCGCGGGCTGGATCTGCTCGAGCGCGGGGTGGTGCCGCGCGGGCTGCGAACATCGTCCGTTTCCCGGCGAAACGGGCGAAAGTAGGAAGTGGAGGATGCTGCCCGGGCGCATCCTGGGCGCTATGGTCTCTCACGCGAGGGGCCTCGCAGAGGACATGACAGAGGAAAGGCATGCAGATGGCGCCGCAGTTTGCAGTCGCCGCGCACCCCCGGCGCCAGCCACCGCTGATCGAGCGTTTCGCCGCAGCGCGGCGCTTCAGTGAGAGGCTGGCCGAGCCGCTTAGCGAAGAAGACTGCGTCATCCAATCGATGCCTGACGCCAGCCCGGCCAAGTGGCATCTCGGGCACACGACGTGGTTCTTCGAGGAGTTCGTGCTGGCGGCTCGGGAGGAGCCGCGCTACGACGAGCGCTTCGCCTTCCTCTTCAACTCATACTACAACCTCGTCGGGGATCGCCAGCCGCGGCCGAAGCGCGGGATGCTGACGCGCCCGGGCCTCGGTGAGGTGATGGCGTACCGCGATGTCGTGACCGACCGCGTCGAGAGGTTGCTGAAGGCCGGCGCGCTTGATGCCGATGCGCAGCGCATCATCGAGATCGGCCTGAATCATGAGCAGCAGCACCAGGAACTGCTGCTGACGGACATCAAGCACGCGCTCTGGCAGAACCCGCTCCTGCCGGCGTACAAGGAGGAGAGCGCGGCGCCCGCGGCGGCGCCCGCGCCGGCCCTGGAGTGGCTGGAGTTCGAGGAGCAGATCGCCGACATCGGCGCCGACCCCGAAGCCGGCTTCGCCTACGACTGCGAGGGCCCGCGGCACAAGGCCTTCGTGGGCGCCTTCGCGCTGGCGTCGCGCCCGGTGACCAACGCGGAGTACCTGGCGTTCATGCGCGATGGCGGGTACCGCCGCGCCGACCTGTGGCTCGACCTCGGCTGGACGGCCGTGCAGGCGGAGGGCTGGACCGCGCCGATGTACTGGCGCCCCGATGGCGACCGCTGGATGCGCTTCACGCTCGCCGGCGAGCGCGAGGTCGATCCGGCCGCCCCCGTCAGTCACATCAGCATGTTCGAGGCCGACGCCTATGCGCGCTGGGCCGGCGCCCGCCTGCCCACCGAGCAGGAGTGGGAACTCGCCTGCGCCGAGCTTCCCGTCGAGGGGAATCTCGCCGAGACGGGCCTGCTGGACCCGATCGGCGTGGCGGGGGAGCGTGGTGGGGGCGCCGCGGCGGGGATCGAGGGCGCCTTCGGCGACATCTGGGAGTGGACGCGCAGCCACTTCAGCCCCTATCCCGGGTACAGCGCTGCGCCGGGGCCGCTCGGTGAGTACAACGGCAAGTTCATGTGCAATCAGTTCGTCCTTCGAGGAGGATCGTGCGCCACGCCGGCCTCGCACATCCGCGCCTCGTATCGCAACTTCTTTCCTCCCGGCGCGCGATGGCAGTTCGCGGGCCTCCGGCTGGCGAAGGATCTGTAGCCCTCTATGACACCCAATGATGCGGCGGCCGGGGCCGAGCTCGAGCCGGGGGGGATGACGCGCGCCGAGGTCGCCAGCGACTTCCGCGATGATGTTCTGGCCGGCCTCGCGCTGCCGCAGAAGACCATCCCGAGCAAGCATCTGTACGACGATCGGGGCGCCGAACTCTTCGACGCCATCTGCGATCTCGACTCCTATTACCCGACGCGCACCGAGATCGCCATCATGGAGCGGTATGCCGCGGAGATGGCTCGCGCCATCGGCCCGCGCGCCCTCGTGGTGGAGCCCGGCTCCGGCGCCGGCGTGAAGACGCGCCTGCTGCTGGACGCCCTGGAGGATCCGGTCGCGCTGATTCCGATCGACATCGCCCGCGAACAACTCGCGGTGGTCGCCAGCGAGTTGAACGCGTCATTCCCCAAGCTGGAGGTGCTCCCCTTGTGGGGCGACTTCACGCAGCCGCTGGACCTGCCTGAGCCGTCGCGCCGGGCGGAGTCGACGGTGGTCTACTTCCCCGGCTCGACCATCGGCAACTTCACGCCCGAGGACGCCGTCGCGCTGCTGAGCAACTTCCGGCGGATGATCGGCGCCGGCGGCATCGCGATCGTCGGGTTCGACCTGAAGAAGGATCCGCCCCTGCTGCGCGGAGCGTACAACGATCCCGAGGGCGTCACGGCCGAGTTCAACCTCAACCTGCTGCGCCGGATCAATCGGGAGCTGGACGGGGATTTCGACCTGAGCGCATTCCGGCACGATGCCCCGTACGTCGCCGTCGCGGGGCGGGTGGAGATGCGGCTTCTCAGCACGCGCGATCAGACTGTGACTGTCGCCGGGCGCCGGTTCGGCTTCCGCAAGGGCGAATGGATCTGGACCGAGAGCTCCCACAAGTATGACGAAACCGACATCCGCGCCATGTGCGCCCGCGCGGGGCTGACGCTGGAAGCCCTCTGGACCGACCCGCGCCGGCTGTTCGCCGTCGCCGGGCTGCGGTGAGGGCGGATGGGCTCACGCGGAGGCGCGGAGGCGCGGGAGTTGACCACAAGAGGCACAGAGATCACAGAGGTAGGAATCCACCTGTGCGTCCTCTGTGCCTCTGTGGTGAAATCAGGAGTTCAGGGACAGGTTCTCAGCGAACCGTGTCGTCCTCACGGACAGCCCGCGGCGAACTCGTTCTGGAAGCAGAGGAAGTCGAAGAAGTCGAGCGTCCCGCTCGCGTCGCAGTCCGCCGCGGGATCCCCCGCCGCGAACAGATTCTGGAAGCAGAGGAAGTCGAAGAAGTCCAGCGCGCCGCTGGCGTCGCAGTCCGCGTAGCAGCCGGCGCTGTCGACCGTCACTTCGACGTTGTCGAAGCCCATCTCCCAGAAGTTCGACGAGTAGAAGAAGCCCGGCACGAATGTCGTGAAGCGCACCTCGTCCACGTTCTCCAGCACGCTCCGCCAGGTGCGCGACGGCGGCAGGCGCGGCTCGAAGGTCACCGGATCCTCGTCGCCCGTCCCGCCCCAGCCGGTGGGAAGTTCGGTTCCGGTTGGGTCGGGAACGTCATACGTGTACCGCTCCCACCCGGAGAACTGCGCCGGCAGCCCAGGCCCGATGAAGTAGACGCTCACCGGCGGCTCGCTGCTGCCCGGCGCCGGGTAGTCCACCAGTTCGAAGACGAGCGGGAACGCGCCCGGGTCCATCGGCTCGCCGAAGAAGTTGTCCAGTTGGAAGACCTGGACGTCGACGGCGAACGTCAGCGGGCCGCCATGGCGGGTGAGGTCGCCCGTCACCGGCCCAGGCGTCTCGTAGCGCAGCGTGACGCCCCAGAAGTCCTGGTACGGCACGCCGATGTAGGTGTTGGCGGGGTCGCCCGGGTCGGCAAAGAGCATCTCCTGGCCGTTGGCCAGCCAGCCGCCGCCCGAGCCGCTCTCGAAATCTTCGGCGTTGATGATGGTCTGCGCGGTGGCGGCGCCGGCGCACAGGGCGAGCGAGCCGGCGAGGCAAATGCAGTGCTTCACGATACTGATCTCCTGGTCTCTGTGTGAAATCGCGCCGGCATGCGCCGGCGATGCGCAGGCCGCTACGGGCAGCCCGCGGCAAACTCGTTCTGGAAGGCGAGGAAGTCGAAGAAATCGAGGGTCCCGTCACCCGTGAAGTCCGCCAGCGGGTCGCCCGCGGCGAACAGGTTCTGGAATGCGAGGAAGTCAAAGAATGTCAGTTCCCCATCCCCATCGAGATCGGGGCGGCACGCGCTGTCCGGCTCGCCCTCGACGATGATCGCGCCGACCGCGCCGCTCCCGCCCGGCTGCCACGCCCCGCGGTCCCAGATCGCGGTGAACCCCGTGTCCGGATGGGCCCAGTTCCACACCGGGTTCTCCGAAAGCACATCCGATGACGCCACCACCCAGTAGTTCTCGCCCGCCCGCAGCAGCGGATGCTCGGTGGACTCGACCACCTCGAGCACGGGCTCCCACCCGATGGCTGAGACCTCGAACGCGAGTTCCTCGAGCACCACGCCGCTCGGGATGCTCTCCCTGCCCGTCGGATCGTCGGTCTCCACCGTGATACGCACGGGCGCGCGGCTCACGCCGCCGAAGTCGTTGCTCATGAACCAGACGCTGATCTGGTCGAGCCGGTAATCGGCATCCGGCGTGAGGCGGACCCCGACGCGCTGCTCGGATGGCCCGCCGACATCGAACCCGATCATCCCGAACGGGCTTCCGAACGGATCTTCGGTCGCGTAGATGATGTCGGCGCCGGCGGTCGCGGCGGCTGCGCTCAGACCAACGGCGGCGGCAATTCCGGGAAGCGTGCGCTGCATGGCGTGTCCTCCTGATCTCGCCCGGCCTCGGCGTCGGCTCGCGGCTTCCCCTGCGTCCCAGTCGGCGGTTCGACGAGCGTCGGGCGTG
>CAYMJK010000036.1:0-3040 GCA_964390535.1 uncultured Phycisphaeraceae bacterium
GCGAGCGCTTCGCAGTCGATGCCGGCGTCGTTGCGGATGGAGCCGGTGTGATCCTGGACGGCGACGATCTTCGCGCCCATGTCCTGGATGATGCGGCCGACCCAGGAGCCGACGTTACCGAAGCCCTGGAGGCTGAGGCGCATCCCGTCGATGGCGATGCCCATCTGCGGGAGGAGTTCGGCGATGACGTTGACGACACCTTGCCCGGTCGCCTTTTCACGGCCCTGGGAGCCGCCGAACTCGACCGGCTTCCCGGTGACGACGCCGAGGGCGTCGGTGCTCTTGTTGCTCATCGAGTAGGTGTCGGCGAACCAGGCCATGACCTGGCTGTTGGTGCCGACATCGGGGGCGGGGATGTCGCGGTCGGGTCCGATGGTGTGCATGATGGCGTGGCAGAAGCGGCGGGTGACGCGCTCGAGTTCGCCGGTGGAGAGCTCGCGCGGGTTGCATTTGACGCCGCCCTTGCCGCCGCCGAAGGGGATGCGGACCAGGGAGCACTTCATGCTCATGAGCAGGGCGAGGCTCTTGATATCGTCGAGGTGGACATCGGGGTGATAGCGGATGCCGCCCTTGTACGGGCCGAGGGCGTTGTTGTGCTGGACGCGGTATCCCTTGAAGAGGCGATAGTGGCCGTCGTCCATGCGGACCGGGAAGTGGACCATCAGCTCGTTCTTGGGCTGGGCGAGAATGACCTTGACGCGGTGGCGGAGATCGAGCACGTCGGCGGCGTGCAGCATGGTCTCCACGGTCTGCGTGTACAGGTTGTCCGGATCCTTGGGGAAACCGAGCTCGTCGAATACGGGGTCACGCTGCGGGGCCGGTTTCGACGGGGTGGCGAAAGTGGTCATTTCTCTCACGGGTCCAGGGGCTCGGCGCCCGGTTGTGGTGTACTCTGGCGCCGGGTGGCGCGGTGCGCAAATGGAATGAACGGTAGGCGAGATCGCCCCAGACGCCAACTTCTGCCGCGGCATGCGGGTTCAACTGCTACGTCGCGCGAGTACCCTCAGTTTCGGATCGACTCGATCGACGCATGAGCGGGCGCCGGGCGTGAGCGGGTCCGCCGCTCGGCGGGGCGGGCCCGGGGTCGCCAGACCGCACAGACCAACCAGCTTGCCACCGGGGAAAGACGAAGATGATCCTGTACTGCGCTTCGGACCTGCTCTGGGCGACCCGGATCAAGCGGCTCGCCGATGACCTCGGCCTGGCCTCTCGACCCGTCCGGAACCCAGACATGCTGCGCCTGCGGCTGGCGGAAGCGCCGGCGAGCGGCCTGATCGTGGACCTGGAGGCGGCGGAGGCGGAGGGGGTGCTCGCGGCAGCGCAGGAGGGTCCGCGGCCGGGGCGGATCGTGGCCTTCGGGCCGCACGTGGCCCGCGACCGGTTGCAGGCGGCGCGGGAGGCGGGGGCGGACGAGGTGGTGACGCGGGGGGCGTTCGAGGCGAACCTGGCGAAGATTCTCGGCGGGCTGGGCGGAGGGTAACGCTCTGGACGAGGGCATGCGCGGCCCGTTCGGGCGCATCGGGCTGGCGCCGGGTCTACCATCCCGACTCTCCGGCGCCGCCGGCCCGAAGTTTCCCCCGCGCGATCGCGGGGCGGGCAGCCCGGAACCATCAGCCGCCCCGCAGGGGCCGACCGTCAGCGCTGCCGCGATCGCGGGGCGCGGCGTTCGCATCGGCGAAGCGTCTGGCGCGCCCACGGCGGGGCGCCCCAGCAGTGCTCGCCATGAAGCAGACACCAGGAAATACGAACACATGATCGACGAAACGCTGATTGCGTCGCTGGGAATTGCAGACACCGAGGCCGAGACGCTGGTGCGCGACGCGCTGGGCATGGAGGTCGCCTCCGGCGACATGGAGGGGCTGCTCGGCGAGCAGATCGCCGACTTTGCGCCCGGGAAGCTGATTCAGGGGACCATCATCGGCTTTGCCGGCGACGATGTCGTCGTCGAGGTCGGGCTGAAGAGCGAGGGGCTGATCGATCGCGGGGAGTTCGACACCGAGCCGCGCGTCGGCGAGACGGTGGATGTGCTGCTGGAGTCGCTGGAAGGCGAGGATGGGGTCATCCAGCTCTCGAAGCGCAAGGCGGACCGCATCGTCAACTGGCAGCGCATCATTGACACGACGAAGGAGGATGATGTCGTCGAGGGGACGGTGATGCGGCAGATCAAGGGCGGGCTGCTGGTGGACATCGGCGTGCCGGTCTTCCTGCCGGCGAGCCAGGTGGACATCCGACGGCCGCCGGACCTGCGCGACTTCATCGGGCGCACGATCCGGGCCCGCGTGCTGAAGATCGACACCGAGCGGCGGAACATCGTGATCAGCCGGCGCCGGCTGATCGAGCAGGAGCGGGCCGAGGCGAAGCAGCGGCTGATGGAGACGCTCAGCGAGGGCCAACTCGTCACCGGCGTGGTGAAGAACATCGCGGACTTCGGCGCCTTCGTCGATCTCGGCGGCATCGACGGCCTGCTGCACATCACCGACATGAGCTGGGGCCGGGTGAACCACCCGTCCGAGCTCGTGCGCATCGACGACAAGATCGAGGTGAAGGTGCTCTCGATCGACCGCGAGAAGGAGAAGATCGCCCTCGGGCTCAAGCAGAAGGACGCCAGCCCGTGGGAGGAGATCGAGGGCAAGTACCCGGTCGGCTCGCGCGTGCGGGGCGAGGTGGTCAACATCATGTCCTACGGGGCGTTCGTCCGGCTGGAGGACGGCATCGAGGGCCTGGTGCACATCTCCGAGATGAGCTGGACGCGGCGGATCAACCATCCGTCGGAGCTGGTGAGCGCCGGCGACGAGGTCGATGTCGTCGTCCTCGAAATCGACAAGAACAAGCAGGAAATCAGCCTCGGCATGAAGCAGACCGAGGTGAACCCCTGGGAGCTTGTCGCCGAGAAGTATCCCCCGGGGTCGCTCATCGAGGGCGAGGTGCGGAACCTGGCGAACTACGGCGCGTTCATCGAGATCGAGCCGGGGATCGACGGCCTGCTGCACGTCTCGGACATGAGCTGGACCAAGAAGATCACGCACCCGAACGAGGCGCT
>CAYMJK010000037.1:0-2924 GCA_964390535.1 uncultured Phycisphaeraceae bacterium
ACTCCGGCCGCCTGCGTGAGCGGGTCGAGAGCGGCAGGCGATAGTCCTCGGCAGAGGTGCTCCTGCGGGGGTCGAGGGTGTCCCGCGGGGTACGCGCCTTGCTTCCAGGAGAGGTCTGGAGGACCCCTTCCTGATCGCCGGCGCGGGTGGAAAGGAGAGATGTGAAATGCAACGATTGAGCGGCAAGACCGCCGTCATCACGGGCGGCGCGGGCAGCATCGGCAAGACGACCGCGAGACGGTTCCTGGAGGAGGGCGCGAAGGTCGTCCTCGTGGATCTGCAGGAAGACGCCCTCCAGAGTGCGGCCGACGAGCTGAGTGGCGGCGACGACGTCCTGACCTGCGCCGCGGACGTGACGAAGTCCGAAGGCGTCAGAAGCTACGTCGCAAGGGCGGTCGAAGCGTTCGGAAAGATCGACGTCTTCTTCAACAACGCCGGGATCGAAGGCGTGGTGAAACCGATCGTCGACTACCCGGACGAGAAGTTCGACCAGGTGATCGCGGTCAACGTGCGCGGTGTCTGGCTCGGCTGCAAGTACGCGCTGCCCGAGATGA
This sequence comes from uncultured Phycisphaeraceae bacterium, assembly GCA_964390535.1. Taxonomy (GTDB): domain Bacteria; phylum Planctomycetota; class Phycisphaerae; order Phycisphaerales; family UBA1924; genus CAYMJK01. The sequence goes on from CAYMJK010000037.1 coordinate 555, forward strand.
ACGACGGCGGCAGCGTCATCCTCACTTCGTCGGTCGCGGGACTGAACGGCAGCCCGGACGTGAGCGCGTACATCACCAGCAAGCATGCCGTGGTCGGCATCATGCGGGCCGTCGCTGTCGAAGCCGCGCCGCGCAGGATCCGAGTCAATTCGATTCACCCGTCGCCTGTCGACAACCGGATGATGCGCTCTCTGGAAGAAGGCTTCGCGCCGGGGCAGGCGGCCTCTGCGAAAGAGGAGTTGGAGAAGACGATCCCCCTCGGGCGCTACGCCGAGCCGGACGAGATCGGCAGGCTCGTCTTGTTCCTGGCCAGCGATGACAGCCGTTTCATCACCGGCACGACTCAGGTGATCGACGGCGGCTTGAGCGTCCAGTAAGAGCAGAAGCGGCGGAAAAACAGCCCAAGGAGACGAGCATGAGCATCCACGGAAAAGTCGCCCTCGTTACGGGTGCCGGCCAGGGAATCGGCCGCGCGATAGCGCTGCGGCTGGCGAATGACGGCGCCGACATCGCCATCGTCGACGTCAAGGAAGAGAAGATGAATGCGGTCGCCGACGAGGTCCGGGCGGTCGGCCGTAGGGCGACGACGTTCAAGGCTGACGTGAGCCGGCGCGACGACGTGTTCGCGGCCGTCGATCACGCCGAAAAGGAGCTCGGCGGCTTCGACATCATCGTCAACAACGCCGGCATCGCCTCGATCCAGGCGATCGCCGACGTCACGCCCGCGGAGATCGACAAGATCCTGAAGGTCAACGTCGAAGGGGTTCTGTGGGGTATCCAGGCCGCGGCGAAGAAGTTCCAGGAGCGCCAGCAGAAGGGCAAGATCATCAGCGCTTCATCCATCGCGGGCCATGAGGGCTTTCCGCTTCTGGGCGTCTACTCGGCGAGCAAGTTTGCCGTCCGCGCCTTGACCCAGGCGGCGGCGAAGGAGTTCGCCAGCGCCGGCATCACGGTCAACGCCTATTGTCCCGGCGTGGTCGGCACCGACATGTGGGTCGAGATCGACCGGCGGATGGCCGAGATCACCGGCGCCGCGATCGGCGAGAACTACAAGAAGTTCGTCGGCGGCATCGCGCTCGGCCGGGCGCAGACGCCAGAGGATGTCGCGGCGTTCGTCTCCTACCTGGCCGGGCCCGATTCCGACTACATGACCGGACAGGCTCCGATGATCGACGGCGGTCTGGTGTACCGATAACCGCGGGACGGCCGGATTCCGCCACCTCGTCGCCGCGTCGCGGTGAGCGGTGAGATGGCCACGGGACCTGCGCGGAAACCTCACCGTCGCCGAAGCGCTGCGGGACATCGCGGCCGCGAGCTACGAGCGCCCGATCTGGGGCGAGCGGTCGCGGAGGAGTTGAGGTCTCAAGACTCCAGCCGCCGGCGAGCGAGCCCCGAACGTAGGCGAGGATCCGTTCGGACGGAGGGGTTCGCCGTTGGCGGCGGCGACGACTGCAGGCGCGCCTCGGCACCCATAGCATGCGCCGCCGCGGGTCGGCTAGATCGAGGTCTCCAATCTCTGGCCCTTCGGTCCAGATCGCGTGCCAGATGGCGGTCACCGCCGCCGTTCCCCAGTTGGCGTCGAGTGGTGCTGGACGTAAGATGTGGTCGTAGGAGTGTCGCATCTTGATCCAGGCGAGGTGACTGGCGGGAGATCGGCTCAGGGTAGCGTTGGTGGCTCAATGGCGGATTCGAACTACAGGTTCTGGTCGCTCATCGGTGGAATCGTAGGCTTGGTGGTGGTGGTGTCTCTCCTTGCCCTTCGCTACGACAAGCGGCTCTCCAGAATCGAGCTGCTGGGGCGCGCACCGTCGGCTCCGCCTCTCGAGGAGATCCAGCATGACCAGCGGAGAGTAGCTGTGGGCCAGACGGTGTATGTGCCAGTCTATTCTCACGTTTATCTTCGGGGAGGAAACGAGCAGCTTCTCGAGGTTACCCTCAGCATCCGCAACACGGATCTGGACGACGCCATCGTCGTCAAGTCGATCCGCTACTACGACAACGAAGGCAAGGAGCTCAGGGAATATCTGGGATCTCCGATCCTCCTGCGTCCGCTCGCATCGACCGACTTCCTGGTCGAGGAGAGAGACGCGACTGGCGGAGTGGGAGCGAACTTCCTGGTCGAATGGGCGGCGGAGGCAGTCGTGACCGAACCCCTGATCGAGGCCGTGATGGTCGGCTCCGAAGGCAATCGCGCTTTCGCTTTCGCACGACCCGGTGTCCCGATCTCGACCGAGGAGGGCTCCGAAAGCTCGGTCGCCCCGTAGCGCCGGCCAGACTCACTCAGTTGTCTGCACGCGGTGAAGCCCTCTACCCCGACCTCATCGACGAGTACGTCGGTAGGTTCCCTCCTGCGGTCCAGGAGGCGCTGAC
>CAYMJK010000038.1:0-3645 GCA_964390535.1 uncultured Phycisphaeraceae bacterium
GCCGCGGCAGACATCGACCGGCTCGGCCCCGGCCCGTTCCGCATCGAGTTTCCGCGGACGGGGCGCCGGCCCGACATCGACCTGCATTTCGTGGACTCGCGCGGCATCGGGTGGCGCGTGCTGCTCCCCTCCAGCGCCGCCCGGGCGATCGCCGGCCCCGCGGCCGAGGTTGAGCCGCTTGCAGCGGGCTCGGTGATCGATCTGGATCAGGCGGGGCAGGGGCGCCGGCCGTGGTAGGCCGACGCGGGATCATTTTGGTGGATGCCATCATCGGCGCGGTGCTGCTCGGCGCGGCCCTGGCGGCGATTCTCACGATCGCTGGGCGCGCTGTGCGGGCCCAGGGTGAGGGCCAGCGGATGGCGACCGCCGCGGCGATGATCGATGAGCAGCTCAATCTCATTCTCGCCCGCGGGCCGGACAACTACGCGTCCCGCTTCGAGACCGAGGGCCCCTGCGACCCGCCGCTTGACGATTTCCGCTACCGGATCGACCTCAGCGGGGGGCAATCGGGCGAAGCGTACGACGTTGTGGTCACTGTGGAGTGGGTGTACGCCGGGCGGATCCGCTCGGCATTCGTGGCCACGAAGATCGCCCCGCGGGAGGGCGACGATCCCGACCCCGAGCGGCGGCCGGCCGAGCCCGTGGAGCGCTACTTCTGATGGCCTCGCCCAGACCACCCCGCAGAGCCCGTAGAGCCCGGCGGCGGGGCGGCCGCGCGTTCACGCTGGTGGAACTGATCGTCGGCGGGATCATCCTGGCGCTGGTCGCCGGCGCCACTGCCGCAAGCCTGTCCGCCCTTGTGCGCGCAAGCGCGGCCAGCGAGGCCGCGGCCCAGGCGCATCAGCGGGCGGACGCGGCGGCGGCGATGATCGCGGCAGATGCGGTGAACCTTGCCCGGCGCAGCGACCTGCTCTTCACGCGCCTGCAGATCATCGACAGCGGTCAGTCGCCGGCAGCGCAGGATGAACTGCTCATGCTGGTGCGCTCGCGCCGCCCGCTGCGGGAGGTCGAGTTCGAGGCCGAGGGCGGCGAGTATGAAGTGCATTACCGGCTGCAGGCGGACGCGACGGGCCAGCGCCCGGCCCTCTGGCGCCGGCGCGACATCGCCTTCGACGACACGATCGATGGTGGGGGGGTTGCGGCCCAGGTGGCGCCCGGCGTGATCGCGTTCACCGTGCAGGCTGGCGACGAGAGCGAGATCTACGACGAGTGGGACTCGGATCAGGATGGGCTGCCGCACTTCTTGCGGATCGTGGTCGTCGGGCAGTCGGATGATGGCTCGCGCACGGCAACGATCCGGCGCACGGTCGCGCTGGATCGCGTGCCGATTCCGCCGGAGACGGATGAGGATGGCTCGCCCGGCGAACCGGCATCCGGGGAGGGGGCGTCATGAGCCGCATTCGTCCCTTCTATCGCAGCCGGCGGCGCGCGTTTGCCACGTTCATCGTGCTCTGGGTGGTGGCCATCGGTTCGGTGATCATCGTCGGCATGCAGACCGGGGCGATGGAGCGGGCCAGCGGCGGGCGCGAGGCGCTGGCGCTGGTGCGGGCCCGCTGGGCCGCGCGGGCGGGGATCGAGGCGACCATCGCGCGGCTGGCGCAGGATGTCGTCAATCCCCATCCGTCGGACGCCTTCGCGATCTTCGATGATCTCGAGGAGGTCGCCGAGGGCGAGCTGGACGGAGCTTCCTGGACGATCGAGAACTGGGTCGATCAGGAGCGATTCCTCGGGCCGGCGGACGCCCACGCGAAGCTCAACATGAGCCGCATGACGCCCGAGGACTTTGGCAGCCTCGATTTCATGACGATCGACCTCGTGCAGCGCATCCAGGACTGGGCGGACGAGGATGATGACACGCGCCCCGCGGGCGCCGAGCTTGGCATGTACCAGTCGCGGCTCTATCCGTATGAGCCGCGCAACGCCCCCTTCCTTACGATCGATGAACTCGAACTCGTGGATGGCGTCGATCCCTGGTACGTCCGCGGCGAGGACTGGAACCTGAACGGCGTGCTCGATCCGGAAGAGGATGATGGCGAGAGCAACGGCGCCCGGCGCGACAACGGGGACGGCAGGCTGGATGCCGGGTGGTCGGCGCACATCACGCCGATCAGCTTCGACGATGTGCTCGGCCTCTCCGGCGAGCCGCGCATCGAACTCGGCTTCGGCGCCGAGCCGGGCGACCTCGTCCGGCGCACGGGCATGACGATCCAGCAGGCGCGCGTGATCGCGGACTACGCCGTGAATCCCGGGGCGACGCTGGCGGAGATCATCCAGACGCCGCTGAACCGATTGCCTTCGGCGACGGGCCAGCCGATCAACCGCGAGGCGCAGCCGCTGTCCAACGAGCAGCTCGGCGCCCTGCTCGACGAGGCGGTCATGGAACTGCCCGAGGGCCCGGCGCCGGGGCGGGTCAACATCAACACCGTCAGCGAGGACACGATGACCTGGCACATGCCGGGCGTCAACAGCTTCATCGGGGATTCGCTGGTCTCCGAGCGGCGGGCCCGGCAGCAGGGCTTTGCGAGCTGGGCGGATCTGCTCGATGTCCCCGGGATCAGCCGACAGCGCCTCGCTGAACTGCACGGCCTCATCACCGTACGATCCAACACATTCATCATCACCAGCCGCGGGCGAGATGCCCGCACGGGGCTGGAAGTCGAAATGATCGCCACCGTCGATCGCTCCACGCTGCCCGTCACGATCTGGGATTTGATCACGCAATGACGCGACTTGCGACAACTGGCAACGGGCATCGCTCCCGGGTGTGCGCCCTGCACGCCGCCGGCAACGCGTGGCGCATGGTCATGATCGACGCCGGCGGCGCGGGCGGCGCGGGGGGCAGGGCGCGGCAGCTCGCCGCCCGCACGCAGCGCGCGGGGGACGCCGAGGGCGTGCGGGCGGCGATGCAGGAGGCGGGGGTCGATCGGCTGGTGCGCACGTGCCCCGCCGAGCACACCGTCTGCCGCGTGCAGCCGGCCCAGATCGGCGATCCGGAGCAGACGGCGGCGGCGATGGCGCTGATCGCCGAGGCGGAGCTTGCCGGCGTTGCCCCCGCGTGGCGCTGCGCGGCCGGACTGATCGACGATCCGCGGACCGGCGGCGAAGGGCTGGCCCTGCTCACGGCCTGGCGCGCCGCGGCGCCGGCGCCTTCGCCGATTCACCCTTCGGAGACATGGACGACGGAGATCGCGGCGCTGGCGCAGCTCAAGGCGGGGGCCGGGCAACTTGCCATCGCGGCCACCCGGGCGAGCGGGGTGATCAGCCTGATCGCCTCCGGCGCGCGCGCAACCGTCGCCCGCACCATCCGGGAGGCGAACGACTCGGCCGACGGCTGGCGGGCCGCCGTGATGGCCGCGGCAGACGAATCGTGCCGGCAGGTGGGCGCCGATGTCGACCTTGCGGCACTCGATCCGGGCGCCGGGCTCGTGTGGCTCGATTCCACGGCCCTCGACGCCCTTCGCGCCCGGGTGCAGGGGATCCGGCCGGAACAGGCGTGGCTGGATGAGTATGGCATGGCCCTCGGCGCCGCGCTGCTCGGGGCGAGCGACGATCCTGCGCGCGCGCCGCTGGCGGGGCTTCGGCCGGCGGCGCCGGCGCTGCGTCGCTCCCTGGATCAGCGGGTGGTCGGCGTCGTCGCCTCGCCGC
>CAYMJK010000039.1:0-4372 GCA_964390535.1 uncultured Phycisphaeraceae bacterium
GAACGACAGCACATCGGCGCCGCTGTCTTCCATACCACTGAGGTCCATCTGGCGGACGATGCCGAACAGCGCGTTGCGCGCCGCTCGCTCGGTGGCGAGCGCCACGATCGACCAGTCGATCCCCGTCGCGGTCGCAGAAGCCGCCGGGGCGGCCGCCGCGGAGGGCTGGGCGCCACCCTGACCAGCGACCCCGGATCCGCCGGAGAGCTCCGCCCCTGCGCCGCCGCCTGCGGCAGGCGCGCTTGTGGCGCCGCCACCTGCGGCGGGCGCCGTTGTGTCGCCGCGCTGCTCGCATGCGCATCCGAAGGTGAACAGGGCCGCCGCGAGCGTGATCAGAAGGTGTCTCATGACCGATGGTACCCTCGGCCGCGCCGGCCCGTAATGGAGGGACGCGATCAGGAGCAGATCACGCCTCCGCCCAGCGCAGCGGCGCCGGCAGCGGGTCGGCGGCGAATTCGAGGTGGATGACGCGTCGCCGGGCCTCGCGCGTCGCCCGGGGCGAGCCGTGCAGCAGCAACGGGCGCATGGCGATGACGTCGCCTGCGCGCACATCGCAACTCAAGGCCCCGCCGCATTCAACCCGGCGCCGGATCTCGGGGCCATCGAGCATGCCGGCCGCATGGGAGCCGGGGATCACCGCAAGGGCGCCGTTTGATTCGTCGGCGTCATCCAGGTGAACTCGGACTGTGAGCATCGACTCCAGGATTTCCACCGGCGGCTGCACGTGAACAGCGCCGTCCTTGATCGACCATGGCCCGAAGCCGGGCGCTTCGATGCGCTCGGCGACCGCAATCACCGTGTCCTGATGAAAGCCGAGGGCCCAGTTCGCCTCGGGCGACTTGTCGAACAGAATCGCGCGCACAACCCGGGCCTGCGAGCCGAGCGCACCCTCCGCAATCGCGCGCACACCGGGCGCATCGGCGATGGCCCGAGCCTCCGGCATCCGCCGCAGCAGGTCGCGCACCCCGGCCCGCGGAATCGCCTGCGAAGCCGCCCGGGCCGCCTCCACCAGTTCCGGCGGCGCTGCGCCCGCGACGATGGCGTAGCCGTCATCGGCTATCCGCTGGCGAATCGGCGTCTCGGTCGCGGCATCGGGCATCGCAGCAACTCCTGCCGGAGCGTACGCCGGCGCCGCAACATCCCGCCCTACCTCGACTCCAGCCAGGTGTGCACTTCCGGGCGCTGGGGGACCGGGAGGAGACTGAGTCGGACCTCGTACTCGACCTTCGCCCTCCTGCGCGCAGGTGATCACCTTGGCCCTGAGCCCGCCGCGACCTCGGCGAACTGGCCGCCCCTGGCGTCCCTACCCTCCCCGGTGCCTGCCGCGGCGGAAATCCCGCGTCCTCCCCCCACGCCGCCCGCAACGGGGCCAGCGCCGGCCTGCCGCGCCACGCGCCACACGCGCCTCTCCGCCGCCGCCATCGCCGGCGCCTGCCTTGCCGTCCTTGCCCTCGCCTCCTGGCTCACCCCCGCCGCGGCAGGGCACGGCACGCACAGCCAGCTCGGCCTGCCCCCCTGCGGCTGGGCGATGACGCTGGACCGCCCCTGCCCCTCCTGCGGCATGACCACGGCCTTCGCCCACGCCGCCGACGGCCGCTTCGCCCAGGCCGCCTGGACCCAGCCCGCCGGCCTGCTCCTGGCCATACTCCTCGGCGCCGCCTTCTGGGGCGCCGGCGAGGTCGCCCTCCTCGGATCGAACCTCTCGCCGATCGCTGCGAAACTGCTGAGTACCAGATGGCTCGTGGCCGGCGCCGCGATCCTCGGCGCAGCCTGGATCTTCAAGATGGCAACATGGACGGGCGCAGCATGAGATGCGGTATGATCAACCTGATTCGCCTGGCGCCTCTGGCGGCCATCGGCGCCGCCCTCGTCGCCGCCGGCGGGTGCGCCTTCTTCGGCGCCGCCGGGATCATGGCCGAGGAGGTCCGACGCAACCAGATCATCACCGTCGATCCGCTCTACGAGGGGCTGGAGGGCAAGAGCTTCGCCGTCGTCGTCGAGGCCCCGCAGACGCTGGAGATGAACTATCCCCACGTCGTCCCGCAGATCACCATCGCCGTGGCCGAGCGCCTGAAGGAGGACACCGGCGCCACCGCCTACGTCCCCGGCGCCACATCCCTCGCCGTGCTCCGCAACCAGCCCGGCCTGATCATGCGCTCCTACAAGGACATCGCCGCCGAACTCGATGGCGTGAATCAACTCATCTGGATCCGCCTCGACGAGTTTCACCTCCACGATGCGGGCAACCGCTATCTCTGGGATGGCGTCGCCGCCGGCTCCGTGATGGTGATCGACGCCGAGAGCATCCTCGAAGATGACATCGTCTTCGAGAAGGCCATCCGCGTCGCCTTCCCGGACATCAAGGGTGTGAGCCGCGACGACCAGACCAAGGACCAGATCGGCGTCGAACTCCTGCGCCGCTTCATCAACCGCGCAAGCTGGCCCTTCTACGCCCACGATGAACGCCACCCCGACTTCCAGCCCTACTGACCCCCCCGGACTCCTGACACCTGACACCTGACACCTGCTTCCTGACTCCTGACACCTGATGAACACCCGCCTCCCCCAACGCGCCCTCCTCGCCGCCATCCTCGCATGCGCTGCCGCGCTCGCCGCCGGCTGCAACATCCTCGGCCCGATTCTTTTCATCGCTCACGGCCCGCCGCGCGTCCCCGCCCTCTACCAGCTCGATCCTGAGCGGCCGACCGTCATCCTCGTTGACGACCCCGACAACCGCATCGGCTCCCGCCAGTTCCGCCTCGAGATGGCCGCCGCCGTCGAGGAACGCCTGCTGGCGAAAAAGACCGTGCGCACCGTGATCGAGTCCGAGCAGCTCATGCGCATTCTCGCCCGCGAACGCGCCGAAGATCGCATGGCCATCGCCGAAATCGGCCGCGCTGTCGGCGCCGACGTCGTCATCTGGATCGGCGTGCAGAACTTCGAACTCGTGCTGGATGCCGAGAACGTCGCCCCCCGCGCCCACCTCCGCGTCAAGGTGCTCGACGCCGTCGCCGAGGAGCGCCTCTGGCCCGAGGAAGCCAGCCATCACGACCTCGTCGTCTCCATGCCCCGCCGCGCTGCCGCCGCCCCCAGAACCTCCAGCGAGCGCCGGCACATCATGTCCGAGCTCGCCCAGTACGCCGGAAAGGCCGCCGCCGAACTCTTCTACAACGAGGAGAAGCCCCAGAGCGCCCGGGCCGGAAACTGAAGCCCCGAAACTGAACCCGGGAAACTGAAGCCGGAACCTGAATGCGCATCGTCCACCTGCTCGACTGGCCACCACCGGGCGCCCCCGATCACACCGGGCGCGGCGCCGCGGCAGACTCCGGCGCAACCGTCGCCGCCGCCGCCATCCGCCGCCGCCCCGATCTCGAGCACATCGTCATCGCCGTCGGCCCCGCGCCCGCGCGCTGCTGGGCCGCCAGCGCCGGCCTGACTCAGCCGATCGTCCCCATCTCCCCCCCCAATGGCCGCCTCGGACTCGGCGCCCCCGCCATCGCCCGCGCCCTGCGCAGCGCAGGAGATGTCGACATCATCCACGCCTGGAGCGCCCGCGCCGGCGCCGTCGGCCGGCGCATCCGCCCCGCCCGCGCCCGCCTCTGCGCCACAGCGCTCGCCCCCGCCCCGCGCCCCCGCCCGGGATATCCCCGCAGGCTCCGCCCGGCGCCGCCCATCGACGCACTCATCACCCCCTGCCCTGCCGCCGCCGCTCGCGCCCAGAGCGCCCGCGCCGCGATCGACATCATCCAGACCGCCATCCCCCGTTTCGATCACGCCGGCGCAATTGCGCCCCACGCCGGGCCTCACGCCGGCCCCCACCCCGACCGCGACGAGCTGCGCCGCTCCCTCGGCCTCGCGCCCGACGACTGCGTCATCCTCCTCGTCGGCGAAGGGCCCGACGATGCCGACGCCGCCCGCTTCATGGTCGCCTGCGCACTCGCCGGCGCCAGCGGGCGCCGCCTGTGCGCGCTCATCGGCGCCCGCGCTGCCCAGCGCCGTCGCGGCATGCGCATCTTCGAAAACTCCCGCGCCACGCTCGACTGCCGCGCCACCGGCGACTCATGGCTTCACCTCGCGCCCGCCGCCGACATCGGCATGATCGCCGGCGCAGGCGACGGCGCACGCGACGACCCGCGCGATGATGCCCGCGAGGAGGCAGCAGATGAAGCCGCCCGCGACCACGGCGCCGACAACGGGACAGACCCCGCCGCCGCCACCGCCACGGCCACCGCCGCCGTCTCCCTCGCCGCCGCCCTCGCCCTGCAACTCCCCGTCATCGCCCCCGCCCCGATCTACCGCCGCCTCGGCATCGCCGCGCCCGATGCCCCGCAGCTCGTCAGCGCCGGCTGGACCCGCGCCGAGCTCGCCCGCC
>CAYMJK010000040.1:0-3337 GCA_964390535.1 uncultured Phycisphaeraceae bacterium
CCCCCTCCGCCGCGCCGGCCTCGATCACTTCCTCGCCACCGTCCCCGCCCTCCGCGCTGCCGCCGGACTCACGCTCTCCGAAGAGCGCAGCACATACGCCGACGCCGACTGCATCGTCCGCCACCTCACATTCGCCGGCGACGCCGGCGACATCACCCTCGAATTCACCCTCCACAACTTCGGCTACCGAACCCAGCGCTGGCGCATCACCGACATCACCCACGTCGAACCCATCGACTCCCACGAGCCCGACGACCGGGACCACACCGACACCGACCGCGCCGACAACGAGGACTTCGACGACGCCGACGAGGACTCCGAAGCCCCAGACCCCTACACCGCCGCAGCCCTCCTCAAACTCACTCCCGCCCACCCCGACAACAACCCCTCCAACAACCACGACCCCCCCTGACCCCCCTCGATGCCTCGATGCCGCATGCCTCGATGCCTCTCTTCAAGTCAATCCAGCCTTCTGAGCGACGCCCGGATGCCGCGCGCGTCGCCCGGGCTTGAAAACGGCCCTTGCGGCGCCGCCGGCGATCAAGTACACTGCCAGCGCCATGCCACAGACCACCCCAGTCCACATAACCGCCACCGCGGCGGCCGCCTTCGCCCTCGCCGCTGCCGCCCTCGCCCAGTTCGACCCCAACCCCACCCTCGCCGCCATCCCCGGCAACACCGCCCTCGATCTCGGCGAGTACACCTGCGAACCGATCTCCGGCGAATGGCCGGGCCTGTGCGAGGGCATCACCGACTACAGCGGGTTCACGTATGACAAGCACCGCCACCGCATGCTCATGTTCGGCGGTGGCCACTCGACGACGATGCGCGACGACATCGACGCCTTCGACTTCGACACGCTCACCTGGAACAGCCTCTACGAATCGACCCCCTGCGAAGACATGACGCTGGCCAACTTCGACGCCACCCGCGGCATGTGGCTCACCACCGGCCAAGCCTCCTCGCGCCACACCTACGACCTGCTCGTCGTCACTGAAGACACCGGCGAGTTCCTGCTGATGCGCGGCGGCGGTAACGCTGGCGCGGCCTGCGCGAAGTTCGATCAACTCGGCGGCGAAGTCGCGCATTACGACTTCGACGCCCGCGCGTGGTCCTTCAGCGGACAGCCGTACATCTGGGAGCGCTTCGCCGCGGCGGAGGTCGATCCCGTCTCCGGCATGGTCATCATCCGCAGCCAGTACGGGCTGTACATGTACGACCCGGTCGCGAAGGTCGCCCGCGAGATCGACCCGGCCAACAAGGCCATGGGCATCTCCAACAACCTCGTCTACTTCCCGCCCAACGACCGCATGTACCTCATCCAGCGCGGCAGCCCCACGCGGGTGTGGGAGATCACCCTCGACCGCACCAACTGGGAGAACTCCACCACCGAACTGGTGACGGATGTCTCCGGCGACATTCCCGACTCCCTGCAGTCCGGCTGGGCCTACGACTCTGTCAACCAGATCATCGGCGGCGGCGTGCGCGCCGGCGTCTTCTACGCCTACGACCCGTTGAGCAGGCGCTGGTCCTCCTCGGTCATGCAGCCGCAGTCATCGGCCGGCGCCGAGGTCGGCACGCTCGCCTTCCACGCCCTCGACTTCGATCCCGTCGATGGTGTATTCATCTTTCTCACCAGCCGCAGCTCCGGCCGGCGCACTTGGGCCTATCGCTACACCGACATCTGTGACGCCGATTGCGACGGCTCAGGCACGCTCGATGTTTTCGATTTCCTGTGCTTCCAGAACGCCTTCGCCGCGGGCGACCCTCAGGCCGACTGCGATGGCTCGGCCGAGCTCGACTTCTTCGACTTCCTGTGCTTCCAGAACGCGTTCGCCGCCGGCTGCGCGTGAGTTCCTGACCACTCATGCCTCTATGCCGCATGTTTCGATGCCTCTACACCCGGATGCCGCGCGCCCCGGTTCCCTGAGCTGACGCCCGCGAATACGATCGCGCGTGACCGACCCCACCCGCTGGATCCTGCACGTCGACATGGACGCCTTCTTCGCGTCCGTCGAGCAGCTCGACAACCCGGACCTCCGCGGCAAGCCGGTGCTCGTCGGAGGCGCCGGGCCCCGCGGCGTGGTCGCCACCGCCAGCTACGAGGCCCGGCCGTTCGGCTGCCACAGCGCCCAGCCGATGGCCGTCGCCCGCCGTCTCTGCCCGCAGGCGATTGTGGTCCGCGGCAATTACGAGCGGTATCGCGAGCTCTCGAATCAGGTGTTCGAGATACTCGGCGCCTTCACGCCCGTGGTGCAGGCCGTCGGCATCGACGAGGCCTTCCTCGATGTCACCGGCTCGATCCGCCTGCACGGGCCGGCGGACGCCATCGCCCGCGCCATCCGCGCCCGCATCCGCGCCGACACCGGCCTCACCGCCTCCATCGGCGTCGCGCCGAACAAGTTTCTCGCCAAGCTCGGCAGCGACATGAACAAGCCCGACGGCCTGACCATCATCCGGCCCGACGACATCCAGCGCATCCTCGACCCGCTCCCCGTCGGGCGGATGTGGGGCGTCGGCCCTGCCGCGGAGAAGCGGCTGACGCGCCTCGGGGCGCGCACGCTCGGCGACCTCCGGCGCATGCCCAAAGAGACGCTCGCCGGCGCCCTCGGCTCGTGGGGCGAACGCGTCTGGGAACTCGCCCGTGGCATAGACGACCGCGTCGTGCATGCGCGCGAGCCGGTGAAGTCGGTGAGCCACGAGAGCACCTTCGGCGAGAACCTCACGAGCCCCGACGAGGTCCGCGCTGTGCTGCTGGATCACGCCGGTCGCGTCGCCGCCCGCCTGCGCGCCAAGCGCCTCGTCGGCCGCACGGTGACGGTAAAGATCCGCTTCGGCAACTTCGAGACCATCACGCGCTCGGCGACGCTGGATGCCGCGACCGACCGGACCGACGAGATCGCGCGGGCAGCCCGCTCCCTCTTCGACGCCTGGGGCTTCCGCCCGGTGCGCCTCATCGGCGTCGGCGTGAGCCACCTCTCCGAGGAGGCCGGCGAACAACTCGGCCTCTTCGACACCGACCAGCGCGCCCGCCAGCGCGCCGTAGACGCCGCCGCCGACGCGGTGGCCCAGCGCTTCGGCAAAGGCGCCATCCGCCGCGGCTCGGCGCTTGGGTAGCGGCTCAGTTGAACGAACGCTCGCGCCGCCGTCGGCCGGTCGCGAGGCCGAGACCCGCAAACAGCGCCAGCGCGAGCGCCCCCGGCGCCGGAATCACGACGATCTCCCCGGCGCCCTCGGTGAGCGTTTCCAGCCGCGATGCAGATGCGGAGATGAATGAGGACGGGTACACATCGAAGCGAGATGTGTTTGTCTCGAGGGCTATGGATCGGGGGGTGAA
>CAYMJK010000041.1:0-3640 GCA_964390535.1 uncultured Phycisphaeraceae bacterium
CTGCGGGTGCTGCAGGAGCGGCGCTTCGAGCCGGTGGGCTCGACGAAGACCGTCGAGGTGGATGCCCGCGTCGTGCTCGCGAGCAATCAACCGCTGGAGGAACTGGTCGCGGAGGGGAAGTTCCGGCAGGATCTGTACTACCGGATCAACGTCGTGAAGATCGAGATCCCCCCGCTGCGCGACCGCATCAGCGATATCCCCACGCTCGCCGAACACTTCCTCGATCTGCACGCCCGCGAACTCGGGCGGCAGATCACCGGCTTCAGCCCGGATGCCATGGATGCCCTGCGCCGGTACCCATACCCCGGCAATGTACGCGAGTTGCAGAACATCATCGAGCGGGCGGCGGTGCTCAGCCGGCGCCCGACGATCACCCTCGAGGATCTCCCGCCGCAGGTGACCGGCGAGGAATCGCCGGGCCCGCTGGCAGCGCGGGCCGCGGGTTTCGAGAGCGATGATGAGCCGTGGCAGCCGACGCCCCTGATCGACGCCCTCCGCGGCCCCGAGCGCCGCATCATCCTCAAGGCCCTCGAGGCCAACGGGTGGAACCGGCAGAAGACGGCCGACGACCTCGACATCAACCGCACGACGCTGTACAAGAAGATGAAGGTGTACGGGCTGGATCGGCCGCCGGCCTGAGCCGCCGAGGCGTGCCGCGGGGGAAGGGCGCCGGCTGCGTATATCATTCGCGCGGCACGGCATGATCCCTTCGGACGAGCAGCGCCGATCGATCGACCACTGAGAAGCTCACACACCAGCCGAGGTCCGGCCCCCATGTCCACCAGGCGCGTTTCGTTTCCGTCGAACGCAGGGCACGGCCTCGCCGGCGTGCTCGAGCTGCCCGACGGCGGAGATGCGCGAGCGTACTGTCTCTTTGCCCACTGCTTCACCTGCGGCAAATCGCTGTCGGCGGTGCGCTCGATGAGCACGCAGTTCGCACGGGAGGGCATCGGCCTGCTCCGATTCGACTTCACCGGTCTCGGGCAGAGCGAGGGCGAGTTCGCGGAAACGAGTTTCACCACGAACCTGAGCGACCTGGTCGCGGCAAGCGAGTTCCTCGCGACCGAGTACGAGGCGCCGAAGATCGTGGTCGGGCATAGTCTGGGCGGAACGGCGGCGCTCGCCGCCGCGGGAGAGATCACGAGCGTCGAGGGCGTCGCGACAATCGGCGCCCCAGCCGACCCGGTCCACGTACGGCATCTGCTCCGCGGCGCCGACTTCGACGACGACGACACGGCCGAGGTATCGATCGGCGGACGGCCCTTCCGAATCGGTCGGCAGTTCGTCGAGGATCTCGAACGCCACGACCTCGCGGAGCGGATCGGGGCGCTTGGCCGTCCGCTCATGATCCTCCACTCGCCGCGCGACGCGATCGTGGGCATCGATCACGCGGAGAGAATCTTCAAGGCCGCCAGGCATCCAAGGAGCTTCGTCTCGTTGGACGACGCCGACCATCTGCTCAGCCAGCCGAGGGACTCCGAGTATGCTGCGCGCGTGATTGCGGCGTGGGCTGGCCGGTACCTGTCATAGGCGGGCCGAATTCAATGGCGGTTCGCAATCGGAGCCTTCTTTGTTGCACGCAGCCGCGAGATGTGTTTTCCAGAGTGAAACAGGTGCTGTGAGCACGGCCTCGCGCCCGCCGGCCCGCCCGCCTTCGGCGGCTCAGGCGCACCCTGCCGCGAAGGCGTTCTGAAAGCAGAGGAAGTCGAAGAAGTCAAGGCTGCCCGATCGGTCGCAATCCGCGTCCGGCGCGCCGGCGGCGAACAGGTTCTGAAAGCAGAGGAAGTCGAAGAAGTCGAGCGCTCCGGAGCCGTCGCAATCGGCCTCGCAGGCGGTGAGCCGCCAGATGCGGTTCTGCGCGGGATACGCGATGTAGAGGGCGCCATCGGCGCCGAACCCGATGTCGCGGATATCGCCGCTGGGCGCGACATCAAAGCCGCGCGCGATTTCCGTCTTCTGGCCCGCGCTGTCGACGCGGTAGATCCGCCCCTCCCCGCCATCGAGAGCGTACATGTCGTCGCCGAAGCCGGCGCCGCGCCCGATGTCTACGTACGACTGTCCCGAGAACGTGGCGAACGACGGATCCAGTTCGACGCCAGCCGCCGAATGCACGCGCACCACACCATCGTCGGCGCACGTGTAAATGCGGTCGGCGCTGTCCACGGCGATCGCGCCAACCCCGGCAGGCGTGCTGAACAGCGCTGTCGGGAACGCGCCCTCGGTGCTGAGAACTGTGCGCGTCGTCGGCTCGCTCATCAACAGGCGCCCGGTCGAATCGAACACCATCTCCTGCACGTTCCAGGCGGGGTCGCTCCAGAGTTGCTCGACGGCGCCGGATGGGCGGATGGCCCAGATTGTGCCGGCGCCAGGGCCGATGCTGCCCGTGATCACCGAACCCGCCTCGCCGCTGATCGTGCCGTCCACATCGAGCGCGACGCCGTCCGGGTCATAGATGCGCGTACTGCTCAACGCGGTGACCGGGGCCCCCCCCGGCCCGACCCGGTGCGGGAAGACCCCGGCGGTCGCGTTGTCGGAATTGCCAACATACAGCGAGCCGTCGGCCGCCCCGAAGATGTGCGCCGGCGTCGGAACATCGGCGTACTGCGTGAGCGAGTACCCGGGCGAGGCGGTCTGTCCCGCCGCCGGAATAACCGCGGCGCCCGCAAGTACGACCAGCGCAATCCCCTCGACAACTCTCATGATCGGCTCTCCTCGGATCAGTGATATGCCGGCTCGAGGCGCCGGGCAACGCAGAACTCCGCTTTTCGGGGCGAAGGCCCCTCCACCTTGCCGGCTGTCGCGCTCCTTCTCCAGATTGCCAATCCGCAGCGCCCTCATGCTACTTCTGCTCACGCTCACAACCTTCCTTGCCGCCTTTCTTGCCAGCAAGAGCATGGGCAGCCGCGCCCGGGCACAGGCGTCCCACCTGTGCAGCGCGGGGACCACCTGGCGCCCGACTCGGGGGGATCTTCCCAGTTCATCACACCGGCGGCCGCTCGTCCGCCCCCGGCCGCAGCAGGTCCGCGTGCTCATTCAGCGGCGCCTGCCTCGCCTGCTCTTCCAGCACCTCGGCATCGCTCGAAAGCCCCGCCTCCGCTCGCGTCGACACCTCTTCTGCCCCCTCGGCCCCCCCTCCGGGTTCTGATGCGGGGCCGGGCTCTGGCGCCGCGCCCGAATCCTCCCGCGTTGGCTCGCCGCGCCGGGTGTCCGACATCGTGACCGGGATGCCCTGCGGGAACACGACCTCCCGCGCCTCATCGGGCATCGAAACGCCGTTCTGCTGGAACGCCCGCTTCACCAGCCGGATCGCCGACGACCGCATCTTCAGGTTGTTGTGCTCACGCCCGTTGAACCAGAAGTAGATGCGCAGGTTCACCGTCGACGCCCCCAGGCTGTCAACCAGCACCCACGGCCCCGGCTCGCTGAGCACCGCCGGGTGATCCTCCAGCACCCGCCGCGCGATCTCCTGCGAGCGTTCGATCGGGTCGTCGTACCCGATGCCGATGGCGAAGCTCTCGCGCCGGTTCGGATTCGCGGTGAAGTTGCGGATGGTGCTCTTGTACACCGCCGAGTTCGGCACCTCCAACAGGTTTCCATCCTCCGACATCAGCACCGTCGTCCGCACGTTCAGTTGCCGCAC
>CAYMJK010000042.1:0-2991 GCA_964390535.1 uncultured Phycisphaeraceae bacterium
GCCCGGCGCCGCGGGCCGGACGGAGCCACCGGTCGCAAGCCCCGCCGGCGACTCGCCGGCCTCATGGCGCGCATGTAGCCGAAAGCCGCCGCGGCCATCACCGTGAAGAACGCTGACCGGGGCGTTCGCCACGACCAGGTCCAGTGAGCCGTCGCGATTGACATCCACCACCGCCACGGCCGCCGGCCCCGAGCCGACTGGAATCCGCCGCTCCTCGAAGACCGGCGCATCGGCCGCAGCGCAAGCAGTCTGGCCGACGAGCCCTCCGGCCGCGATCAGACATCGCATCATCATCACAGAATCTCCTGAAGCACAGGCGACGGTAGGGCCGCCGCGCTGAGCCCCGCGCTCCCGGGCGCCACCACCCCTCGCGGAGAACTTCCCACCGGCCCCTCCCGCCCCTCCGACTCATCATTCAACACTCATCATTCATCATTCCCACCCCCCTACCCTCCCCCATGGCACTCACTTTCCAGCACGCGACACTCGATAACGGCCTCACCATCATCGCCGAGACGAATCCCGATGCCCACTCCGCCGGCGTCGGCTTCTTCGTCCGCACGGGCGCCCGCGACGAGGCCGCCCCCCTCATGGGCGTCAGCCATTTCCTCGAGCACATGATGTTCAAGGGCTACGGCGAGGTCGAATCCGAGCAGCTCAACCGCGCCTTCGACGACATCGGCGCACGCAACAACGCCTACACCTCCAGTGAGCTCACCTGCTTCTACGCCCACGCCCTCCCCGAGCGCCTCGACCGCGCCACCGAGCTCGTCGGCCGCATGCTCCGCCCCGCCCTGCGCCAGGCCGACTTCGACACCGAAAAGGGCGTGATCCTCGAAGAGATCGCGATGTACAAGGACAGCCCCTTCTGGGTCCTCTACGAGCACGCCACCGAGCGCCACTTCCGCCACCACCCCGCCGGCCATCGCGTCCTCGGAACCGCCGAAACCATCGCCGCCATGTCCCGCGACTCCATGCAGACCTATTTCGACCGCCGCTACAGCGCCGACAACACCGTCGTCGCCCTCGCGGGAAAGCTCGACTTTGGCCGCGCGGTCGCCCAGATCCGTGACCTGTGCGCCGGCTGGGGCGCCACGGGCCCGATCCGCGAGCCCGCGCCGGATGCCGTCGGCGCCGGCGAGTTCACCCTGCGCGAGAAGAGCGTCAACCGCGCCTATCTCATCGGTCTCGCCCCTGCCCCCGCGATGGATGATGACCGCCGCTACGCCGCCATGCTCCTCGCCCGCGCCCTCGGCGGCCCCGACAACAGCCGCCTGCACTGGGCCCTCGTCGAACCCGGCATCGCCGAGGAGGCGGCCTGCGACTACTCCCCGCACGACGGCTTCGGCCAGTTCTTCGTCTACGCCTCCGGCGACCCCGAGCGGGCCGACGAGATCTGGGCCAAGGCCATGGACGAAGTGCGCGACATCGCCGATCACGTCGAGGAGAACGACCTCGCCCGCCTCCGCGCCCTCGCCGCGACCGCTGTCACGCTCAACGGCGAAAACCCTCAGGACCAGATGCAGCGCATCGGCGCCCAGTGGACCCTCCTGCGCCGCCACATCACCCTCGAGGAGGAACTCGAGCGCATCCGCGCTGTCACCCTCGACGACCTGCGCGAAGTTGCCCGCGCCTTTCCCGTGCGCCCCACCACCGAGGCCCGCCTGCTCCCGATGGGCTGACCCGTCCTGATCCGGAGCAACCACAGAGGACACAGATAAAGACACAGATGATGGAATCTGTGCCTGATCGGTGTGATCTGTGGTTGCACCGCTGTCGAGGTTCTTCCTCGTGCTGCCTCAGGCAAAAGGCCCGGGCGCCACGCCCGGGCCTTCTCATATCGTATCGTGATCGATGCTTACCGACGGCGACGCGCTGCCAGCAGCCCGCCCATCCCCAGCAGCGCCAGACTCGCCGGCGCCGGGATGACCTGCAGGTTGTCCCAGCCCATCGTGTTCCCCGCGGCCCCGCCCACGAAGAAACGCACCGCGTCCGGCATCGGCAGCGTCGACGACGCCCCGCCCGTCATGTACCAGTCCGCCGGCGTCGAAATCGCCGACTGCCCGGTGTGCAGGTCCACCAGCGTGATCGACAGAATCTCGTTGCTCCCCAGATCGAACGTGATGTACTGGCGATACCAGTGGTTGAGATCCAGGTTCTGCCACGCCGCGCCCGGAGACAGGTTGTTCGTCGCCGTCCCGGCCGCGTCGAACACGTTGAACTCCGCCTTCCACCCCGCGCTCGGGTTCGCAAGATCGACGAAGTTGTTCAGCGCGATGAACTGGCGGAACTGCCCCGCCGCGAGCGTTTCGTGCGACAGCGAGAAGCTCGACAGGTTGAGCGCCGAGGACCCCGTCCCCGACCAGTTCGCCGCCATGTCGTACGCCGTCGTCCACGTGCTGGCGCCGAAGGCGTTGTTCCGCTGGGCCCGCGGGAACAGGCTCCCGCCCTCGCTGGTCCCGCCGAGGAACTGATTCCCGCCCACCGGGTTCTGGTCGAACCCCAGCGTGTTCCCGCTGTAGGTGTACACCTTGTGGTCGATCCCGGTCGCAACCGGCTGGTACCACCCGTCCCCGGACAGCACGGTCCCCCCGGGCGTTCCCGTGTGCGTCGGCTGCTCGAATCCCGTATAGAACTGGGCCTGTGCGACTGCCGTCGCCGCAAGCGTCACCATCGAAGCAATTGTTGCAACTCTCATCTCTCTACCTCCCCAGGGCGCGACCATGGCTGAACGCCTCGGCCGGCCCGGTCTCCTCCACTCGGGCCATCAATCGCTTCAGTCTCGCCGATCTCGGCCCCCCTGTCAAGCCAAAATCCGCCCTCAGTCAACGATTTTTCGTTATTCTCCGGCCGGCGCCCCCGCGATGTGAAACTGGGCGATCCACCACCGGGATCCCCCGTCCCCCAGCGCCCGGCCCTCCCACCCACCGCCCCCGCCCGCTCCGTCGCTCGGCCAGCACCCCACCCCCGCCCCAGATCTCTCACGCCCAC
>CAYMJK010000043.1:0-3251 GCA_964390535.1 uncultured Phycisphaeraceae bacterium
ACCACCGCGGTGATATTCCCGCGGATCTCCAGCGTATGCCCGTTGTACAGGCCGAAGTCGCCCACGTGCAGATCCTCGTCCAGGATCGTCGTGTCCTTATGCGTCAGGATGTAGGACGGCTGGTAGGGCACGCTCAGCGTCGGCACGTGCACCTCGGGCATGCCCGAGCCGGGCAGGAACTCCACGTCGCCCGCCGTCAGCGGGTCGTAGGCGCCCACCGAGGAGTTGTAGGAGTCGGCGTACCCGTTGTTCTCGAACGTCGGC
Organism: uncultured Phycisphaeraceae bacterium; assembly: GCA_964390535.1. GTDB lineage: Bacteria > Planctomycetota > Phycisphaerae > Phycisphaerales > UBA1924 > CAYMJK01. Next base: position 265 of record CAYMJK010000043.1, read on the forward strand.
GGGGTGACGACCTTGATCGTCACCTTGCCGGCGTGGAGCATGTGCGGGGCGATCGGGTTGGTCGACTGGTCGCGCCACTGGTTGGCGACCTCGAAGCCCGCCCCAGCGTACAGCGGCGTCTCGGTCTCCAGCACCAGCGGCACATTGCCGGCCACGTGGCCCCAGGGGATGCCGGGGCCGAAGTCCGGGTGATCGGACCGGAAGTCGCGCACGATCCCCCGCAGCACGAACGATGACTGAGCTGCTGCAGGCGGCGCGACGACGCCGGCCAGCAGTGCGGCCACGAGGGCCGGGCGAGTGAATCGGGTGGGCGTGCGCATGATCGGTCCCCTTGCGCTGCACATCTGCGGCAGCGCTTCACACCGATCGTGCCAAACGCGCCCTCCCGCCGCCACCCGCCCGGCCGCGCCCGGCCCGTTTCCCGGATCCCCGCCCCGGCGCAGCCCGCGCACGCGGCGCAGCCCTCCCCGTCCGGAAACCCAGAGCACGAGAGGCGCCCCGATAAGCGCCCTCCGCCCCCTCTAACAATTTGAGCTTTGAGCCTTGCTCAGGCCATCCGCACCCACCGCACCAGCGTCCGCAGGTTCGGCGGCTTGCCGAACATCAGCAGGCCCACGCGGAACACCTTCGCCGCCAGCCAGACCGACGCCAGCGCCGTCACCACCCCGATCAGCATCGAAAGCCCCACCTGCCACAAGGGCGGTGGGCTCGTCGAGGCGACCCGGAGCATCATCGCGAACGGGTTGATCGGCGGGATGAAGCTGCACGCGACCGAGAACGTCGAATCCGGGTTCCGCGAGATCGGCAGGAACAGGAAATAGGGGATCATCAGCACGATCATGATCGGGCCCTGCAGGCTCTGGGCCTCCCGCAGCTCGTTCACCGACGCGCCGATCGCCGCCATCAGCGACGCGATCGTCAGATAACTGATGAAGAAGAAGACGATCATCGACACCAGGGCCAGCGGCTCCAGCAGGTCCAGCACGGCGAACGCTGCCAGCGTCCCGATGCCCAGCCCCGCGTACGCCCCCAGCAGCAGCAGCCCCACCACGAACTGCCCGAGAATCTTCCCGGCCATCAGCTCCAGCGGGCTCACCGCGCTGAGCAGCACCTCCACCACGCGGCTCGCCTTCTCCTCGACCACGGTCGTCATGAGGAACTGCCCGCCCATCATCGCGCTCATCAGCAGCAGGATCATGTAGGCGAACGGCAGGAGCATGTTCAGGACGACGTTGGAGGCCCGCTCACCCTGCTCGCTCACCTCCAGGGACCGCGCCCCGGCCATGCGCGTCATGGCGAAGATGTCCTCCGCCTCGAGCCCGGCCTCGGCGATGCGGGCGTCGATGATCGCATCGCGGATCGTCTGCCGGATCTCGCTGAGCACCCGGTCATCCTGCTTCGGCCGCAGAAACAGCTCGTATGCGCCGTACTCCTTCGCCTCCGGGCTCGGGGTCACGGCATCGGGGGCGATCTTCACCAGCGCCAGCCGGGGTCGATCGCCGGCGCCGCCCGGCGCCTCGCCCGACCCTTCGCCCGGTCCGCCCTCCTGCTCCCACAGCGCCGCCTTCGCCTGCTCGACATCCGCCTCCGGCGGCAGCGCGACGACCGTGATGTCCGGCGCAGCGCCGAGGGCCATCTCCATCGCGGCATCCATCTGCCCCTGCGCTCCCGGCGGCGCAGGCAGGTCCTCCATCGCCTCCTGCAGGCGCTCGCCGCTCGCGGCGTGGCGGCGGGCCACTGCCTCCGGCGTCCACTCGGCCTGCAGCCGCGGGGCGACCAGCCCCGTCGGGTCGATCACCGCAAGCTCGCCGGTCACCTTCGGCGCCGGCCCGCCGATGAGCAGCGGCATGAGGAGCGTGATGATCCCGAGCACCACCAGCGGCATCGCCATCCCGATGATGAAGCCCTTGGTCAGCGCTGTCGAGATGAACTCGCGCCGGGCGACGTGCAGGATCTTCCCGACCTTCATCGAGCCACCTCGGCCGCACTTGGCTCGTGGAGGGCGTCGCGCACCTCGGCGGGCGAGACCTCTGCTCGCCCCTCGCTCACCTTCTGCACGAAGATATCCTCCAGCGTCGGCCGGTGCAGTTCCAGCCGGGCCGGCGCCACCGCCGCGGCGAGCCCGCGCATGACCGACGCGGCGTCCGCCCCGGGGGCAAGGTCGATCTGCGCGCGCGCCCCGTTCACCGTCACCCCTCCGACGCCCCCGACCGCCCGCAGCGGCCCCAGGTCGACCCCCGGCGTCAGCGGCTCGAAGAGGATCATGCTCGGATCATGGCGGGCCCGCAGGGCCTCGATGGGATCGTCCAGCACCTTCTCCCCCTGGTTGATCATCACGACATGGTCGCACAGGGCCTCGGCCTGGGCCATCACGTGCGTGGAGAAGATCACCGTCACCCCCTGCCGCTCGCGCTGCTCGCGGATCAGGTCGCGCATCAGGCGCATGTTGATCGGGTCCAGCCCGCTGAAGGGCTCGTCGAGGATCAGCAGAGCCGGCTCGTGAATGATCGCGGCGAGGAACTGCACCTTCTGCTGCATCCCCTTGCTGAGTTCCTCGCACCGCTTCCGCTGCACATCCGGCAGTTCGACGCGCTCCAGCCACTCGCCGACGCGATGCCGCAGATCGCTCCCGCCGACGCCCTTGAGCCGCGCAACGTACTCCAGAAACGCCCCGACGCGCATCTTCCGGTAGATCCCGCGCTCCTCGGGGAGGTACCCGATCCGATCCTTGCTCTCCACTGCGGATGCCCGCCCGAGCACCTCGATCCGCCCGGCATCCGGAAAGAGGATCGCCATGATCATCCGGATGGTCGTGCTCTTGCCCGCCCCGTTGGGACCGAGGAACCCGTAAAGGCTGCCCTCGGGAATGGCAAGATCGAGGCTGCGGACGGCAACCTTCGACCCGAACGTCTTTCGCACGCCCTCGAGGCGTATGGCGTCGGTCATGGGGACCATGGTAGAGGGGTGATCGGGAAGATGGCGGCGCC
>CAYMJK010000044.1:0-3236 GCA_964390535.1 uncultured Phycisphaeraceae bacterium
CACCGGATCATCCGGGCGGCGGGCCTCACGCCCTGGCCCAAGTGCTGGCAGAACCTGCGGGCGTCCCGGGCCACCGAGCTGGCCCGCGAGTTCCCCGGTCACGGGGGGGCCGCCTGGCTCGGGCACACCGAGACCATCGCCGATGCGCACTACCGGATGGTCCGCGACGAGGACTTCGATCGGGCCATCGGACCTGGTGCAAATTCCGGAGCACATCCGGTGCAAAACCCGGTGCAGCCGGCATCCGACGACACCGGCCAACACGACGCAAAAGCGGCGCAAGTCCAAGCGGAATCGGGAGTTGTGCCGGTGCTGTCCGGTGCTGGCAAAAGCCGTCAAAAGCCCCGAAAGGGCGCGGTGGGATTCGAACCCACGTCGGGATTTCTCCCAGCGGATTTGCAATCCGCCCCATTGGTCCACTCTGGCACACGCCCGGGGCCGTCATGATACCCGGTACCCCTCGCAGGGGTTCCCCGTCAGCCCCGCCGGCGCGGTAGACTCCGCGATGTCTCGCGACGCCCCGGGGGGTTGAGCCGATCATGATCAGCATGAACCAGATCCGGATCATCGCCATCGCCGCGGCAGCCGCGGCCCTCGCTGCCCTGACCCCCGCCGCCATCGCCCAGCCCGAGACCGACCCGCAGCTCAACGACCCCTCCTGGGCCGAGGATCCCGAGCCCAACCCGGAACTGGACGCGTCCCTCGATGGAACGCCCGCGCCCGAGGCCCCCGACTACCGCGTGCGGCAGGCGCCCCTCCTCCCGGAGGGGACCTTCCTCCCGAAGCGCCGCGGCACGATGGTGCGCTCCGGATCCGGCGAGTGGGTCTACATCTTCCATCCCGATGACCAGGGTGTGGCAGAGACGCCCATGACGCTCCTGCCCAGTTCCACCCTGCAGCGGATGGAGGAGACGCTGCAGCGGCGCCCCGAGCGCCCGGATTTCGTGCTCACCGGCCAGGTCTTCGTCTACGGCCGGACGAACTTCCTCCTGCCCACCGCCTTCTCGGTCGCCCCGCCGCGCGCAGCGCCGGAGCCGGCGCCCGATGCGGGGCCCGCCCCCGAGCCCGACGAGTCGGCGCCGGCAACTGATGAGGCGCCGACGCCCCTCCCGCCCCCCACGCCCCCCACGCCCCCGACCAGCAACCTGGATACCGCGGTCGAGGACCTCATCGCGCGCATCGAGGCCGAGCGGCCCGGCGCCCGCGCCCTCGGCGACTCGTCGATGCTCGCCGATGTGACGCGCCCTAAAGCGCACGAGGAGGGCGCCGAGGGCGGCGTCAAGCCGCGCCCGGATGGCGAACTGCTGGTGCGCCGCCGCGGCCGCCTGGTCCGGCGGGCCGGCGCCTGGCGCCTGACGATCGACAACGACCCCGACAGCGCCAGCGCCGTGCAGACCACGATGATCGTCCTCCCCTGCCTCAACCTGGAACGGATGGAAGCCCTCGCCGCCCGCCACGGGGAGAATCAGACGTTCGAGGTGAGCGGCATGGTGCTCACCTACCACCGCCGCAACTTCATCGTCCCCACGATCTACCGCATCACCCGCGAAGGCGACGTGCGCCCGCTGCAGTGAGGGAGAACATCAAATCTCCAAGAATCTCACGCAGAGGCGCGGAGGGCGCGGAGAATACGCACCCTTCTGCCTTCCTCCGCGTCCCCCGCGCCTCCGCGTGAGCTCTCCTCTCAGAGCATTACCCCCGCGATATACGCTTCCATCGTATGAATCGTCGCCTCGAGCTGCTCGTGCTCCACGACGTTCAGATCGCCGATCGAGACCATCCCCACCAGCCGCCCATCCTCGACGACCGGCAGGTGCCGCACGCGCTGCTCCCGCATCACCTGCCGCGCCTCGCTCAGCGGCGTGTGCAGCCGGCAGGTGAGCGGGCCGGGGGTCATCACCTCCTGCACCGTGACACGGTCTGGATCGCGCGAGCCGGCGACGACGCGCGTCAGGATGTCGCGCTCCGTGAGGATCCCGCGCACCGCCGGGCCCTCGGTCACCACGAGCGAGCCGATCCGCCGGTCGTTCATCAGGTTGGCCGCGGAGCGGACCGAGATACCGGACTCGACGGTGACGATCCCGTCGGGCTTGGTCTTGAGCAGATCGGCGACTGTCCGCATGGCGAATCCTCCGCGGCGGAGACCCCGTGGGGCCTCGTGGGGCTCGGGGGCACGTCGTGCCTGTTGAAATTGTCCCAGAAACTACGCCGGAGGGCAACCCCTAAATCCTGCTTTGGGCAGGACTTGGCCTGATATAGCATGAGAGGCCGCTCAGCCGCTACTTCCACCGCATCAGCCGCCACGTCTTCTTCCCTCGCCGCAGGGCGATCATCGAGCCGTGGAGCAGGTCGGCGGTCGTGAGGCGGTCTTCGGGTCCGACTTTTCGGCCGTTGACCGTCACCGATCCGTTGGCCAGAAACTCGCGGGCCTCGCGGTTGCTCTTTGCCAGATCGGCGGCGGTGAGGGCCTGAACCAGATCGACGCCCTCGCCCTCCAGGTCCGCCTTCGGGTGATCGCTCGACGGGATCTCCGCGAAGACTTCGCGCAGCGTCGCCTCATCCAGCCCCGCGATGTCGCCGCTGAACAGCGCCCGCGCCGCGTGCTCGGCCGCCTCCATCTGCGCCTTGCCGTGAAGGAGCGTCGTCGCCTCCTGCGCCAGCCGCCGCTGCGCCTCGCGCGCGCCCGGGTTGGCCGCGTGCGCCCGCTCGATCGATTCGATCTCCTCCCGCGGCAGGAAAGTGAAGATGCGCAGGTACCGCCCGACATCCGCGTCCGTCGCGTTGAGCCAGAACTGGTAGTACGCGTACGGGCTGGTGCGCGCCGCCGTGAGCCAGATGGCGCCGGACTCCGTCTTGCCGAACTTGGTTCCATCCGCCTTGGTGACCAGCGGGGCGGTGAAGGCAAAGGCGCGCTTATCCTCGGGGAACGGAATGTCTAGGGCTGACGCCTGCTCAAGGGTAGCAGGCTCGAGTAGATCTTCCGCCATTTCAGGGCGTTGCTCAGCGGCTTCTTGCAACGCCCTGCGTATCCAGATTCTTCGAATCAAGTCCACACCAGCGACGATGTTCCCCCACTGGTCGCTACCGCCGCACTGCACCGTAACCTTCCGCTTTCCCCAGAGGTAGGCAAAGTCGTAAGCCTGCAGGATGATGTAGCTGAACTCGGTGTAGCTGATACCTTGTTCCCTCGCCGTCAGCCGCTCGCGCACGGAATCCTTCTGCACCATCGAGTTCAC
>CAYMJK010000045.1:0-2816 GCA_964390535.1 uncultured Phycisphaeraceae bacterium
GAACGCAGAGGGCGCAGAGAAGGGCCAGGGTTGGGAGGCGGAAGCGGGCATAGCGCATCGATGCCATCAATCGAGCCACCACACCTTCTGGCATCATCTCATTCCGCATCTCTGCGCCCTCTGCGCTCCCTCTGCGTTCTCTGCGTTCAACCTCATCGCGCGATCTCGTGCCGGCCGGCGGTCAGCGTCTCCGGCAGTCGCACGCTCGCCGCGGCGTCCGGCCAGATGACCTCGACCTCGGCGCTGGTGGCGTCGCCGAGGCCGAAGTGGATGATGAACTCGTGCTGCTTGCCTTGATGGCCGCCGATGCCGATGAGCTGGCGCATCTGCGTGACCCGCTCGCCGCGGATGGTCGCCTTTGCGCGCACGATCGCGCCCAGAGCGTCCCGGCTCACACCCCGCTCGGGGTCGCCCGCGAGTTTCAGCGTGAGCGACTGGCCGAGTTCGCGGTCCGCCGCCAGATTCCGCAGCAGGCGCACTCGCGGCGACCGCCCTGCGCGCTGCTCGGCTCCCAGCCGGTTGAAGCTCTGCCCGATCAGGATGTCGAGGTCCCCGTCACCTTCGATGTCCGCGAGTGACGGGTGCTGCGCCCCGATGTGGTCGATCCCGATCCAGCTCGTGATATCCACGAAGGCGCCATCGGGCTGCTGCCGCCAGAGGCGCAGCCGCTGGTTGTCCGGATAGTCGCTGGAGGCCAGCAGCAGATCCAGCCGTCCATCAAGATCGAAATCGGCGAGCTCCGCGTACAGATCGCCCTGATTCCAGCTTCGGATGGTTTCGTCGGCGGGCGCGCGGTCCACGGACAGCCGCTCGGACGGGCCGAACGCCGTGAAGCCGTCAGGATCGACCGTCTGCAGCAGGAAGCGCGAGCGGTCACTGCTCTCCCCAGCCCACCCGTGCGTAATCTCCGCAAGGAAAACGTCGAAGTCGCCATCATTGTCGATGTCGCCGATGGTGGCGTCGAACGTGTTGCCATTGGCGCGGAAGGGCTTCTCATCGGGCCGGTCGAAGCGCGGGTCGGTCTTCGCGCGCTCCTTGAGCCAGTCGGGATACCGGCCGTGACGGATGTCGTCGCCATCCAGCCCATAGACGGGCGCCATGTCGAGCCAGTTGAGCAGGCGCAGCTCGTCGGCGGGGGTGTCGCTCTGGCCGGCGATGCGCGTCTGACACTCCCACAGGCGGTTCCACCGGCGGCCATAGTTGAGATCGAGCAGTTGCGGCTCGCCGTTGCCGCGAAGGTCGGCGATGAAGACACCGTAGGTGGGGCGGCCGTAGAGGTCGTCGCCGAGGTCGCCATCGTCGGGCTCGGGCTCGCCGGAGTCAGCGCGCGCGACGCCGGGATCATCGCGATAGAAGGCCGCGCCCGGGAGCGACGAGTAGCGCTGCAGCAGCAGCGTGTTGACGAAGGCGTCGAGCGATTCGCCGTAGCGGTTGTACCAGTTGCCGAGGTAGAGGTCGAGCCGCCCGTCGCGGTTGGCGTCGCCGACGGCGATCGCGGCGGTGGTGGCGGGCGGCGCCTCTTCAAGGTCGATCCACGCGCCGAGCGGGGCGCCGAATGTTCCGTCGTCGTTGCCGCGGAGCCAGCAGGTCTGCTGCGGGCCGGCGGGTGGCGGCTCGTAGCCTTCGGCGTTGATGTCGAGATAGCGGGTGAAGATGGCGTCGGCGGCGCCATCGTTGTCGATGTCGGCGAAGACACAGATGTCGCCGCGGCGCGGGTCGGGGAGGCCGGTCTCGGCGACTTCGGTGTAGGTGAAGCCGAGCGGCGCGGCATCATCGGTGGTGTGGAGGAAGACCCGCGTGCGATCGATGACGACATCCGGGCGCTGATCGCCGTTGAGGTCGGCGAACAGCACATGCGAAGCGCTCAGGTCGCCGAGGCCGACTTGCGCGGTGATGTCGTCGAAGGCGAGTTGTGCGGCGGCGGGGAGCGCTGGCGTCCAGAGGGCGGCGGCGAGCAGAGCGGGGCGGATCTGGAGTTTCATCCGCGCATGATACAGGCCTGGCAGGGGGCGGGGCGGCGCGGGGCGCTCAGGACGACTTGCGCGTGGTCTTCTTGCGCGCCGTCTTCTTCGAGCTCTGTTTTGTGCCCTGCTTCGTGCCGTGCTTCGTGCTCTGCTTGGGGGTCTTCGCGGGCTGCGGGCTCGCCTTCGGGCCTGCGGGCGTGCGGGGGGGCTTGCCCGGCGACTGCGGCGCGGCGGTCCGGCCGCGTTGCGCTGCGCCGGCGCCATTGCCGGTCTCGCGGGCGAGCGTGGAGACGATCTCCGCGATGCGGGCGATCTGGGCGCCCAGTTCCCCGCCGGAAGCGTCCTTGGGCTCGATCGCGGCTGCGCGGGAGAGATCGACGGTGCGGCTGGCGTGCTCGGCGGCCTTGCGGGCCGCCTCGGCCTCCCGCGCGATGCCGGCGCCGGCGGTATCCAATTGGGCGACGATCTGCTCGCACCGCACGAGCATCTGCTCGATGGCGCTGCGGGCCTCGGCCGCCTGCTGCGTGAGGTCGGCGAGGCGCTGCGACTCGCGCTGCATCTCGTTGCGCGGGAGTTCGATGGCGTCGCGCAGCTCCTGCTGGCGGCCGGCGATGGCCTGCTCGGCGGTGTCGCACACCTCGGCAGCGCGCTGGAGATTCTGCTGCAGAGCCTCGCTCTGGGCGACCATGCGGTCGAGCCAGCCGCCGGCGGCATCCATCGACTCTCCGAGGCGCTGGCGGGCCGCCTCGGCGTCATCGCGGGCCGCGCCGAGATCGGCGCCGGCTGCGCGCACGACCTCCGCAAGCTCGCGGGCCTCGGTGACGATGGCGCCGAGCGAGCCGGGCGCCGGAG
>CAYMJK010000046.1:0-3232 GCA_964390535.1 uncultured Phycisphaeraceae bacterium
CCACGCGACCACCACGAGCCCGGCCACGGCGACCGTCGCCCCGGCGCACGCGACGAACCGCGTCCCGCGCCCCGCCCGCGCTGTCGCCCGCGACATCAGGCGCCACGCCAGCGAGCCCAGCAGGACCACCGGCGCCACCACCGTCGCCGCGTACAGCAGATACGTCGGCGCCAGCGCCAGCAGCCCGATCGGAATGCTCGCCATGATCCCGTAGACCATGACCAGCGAAAGCAGGATCACCGCGAACGTAATGGCGCTGAACGTGCGCAGCAGACACCACAGTGGGCGCAGCGGCCCTGTCAGGTGCTCATCATCCCAGCGCTTGACTTCGCGCCACTTCTGGCTCATGTGGCTCCCGGCGCTCAGGCTCGAGGTTGGGGGCGACGACGCTCAGGGGTCGCCGGACGGGCGGGGGAGGCCGCGGAGGGCGGAGATTTCCGCCAGACCGGATATTTTACCGTCTAGCAGCAACTCGGGCCGCCCCGACCCCGCCAAAGACGCCCCAAGAAAGCCGCCCTTCCGCCCGAATTGTTCGCCCGCCGCATCCTCTGGACCGCCCCCCGACGCCGGAACTTCCACCGCCACGATCCCCGCCGGTTCCGCCCCCGGCTCGAAGCGGAAGCGGCCCGGATCGAGCCCGAGTGCCCGGGCGCCCCCTGTCGTCGCCATCTGGAGCAGCGCCGCCGGCGCCGCCCCGTCGCGCTCATGAAGCAGCCGCATCTCGTCCCACACCGAAACGCCCTCTACCTGCGCCTCCGGCGGCAGATTCACCAGCGAGTCGGTCCCGAGCGCGATTGACACGCCCGCGGCAGCCATATCGCGGTACCGGTGCGGCCCGAAGGCGGCCTCGGCGCCAAAATACGTTGAAGATCGGGGGCAGTAAACAACCGTCGCGCCTGCCGCGGCCAGCGCGTCGATGTCCTCGTCCGAAGCGTCGTTCACGTGCACGAGCGTCCGCAGCCCGGCCCCGATGACCCCGGCGAGGCGGCCGACGGGCGTCTGCCCCCGACCAACGTCCTGGAGCAGGCCATCATCCCAGAGGCCGAGCTGCTCGAGAAACGCCCGCTGCGGCCCGCTGGCGCGCGCGACGAACTCCCGCTCCTCGGGCGTCTCCGCCAGATGCGTGCAGATCGGCAGCCCGCGCCGGGCGGCCAGCCCGGCCGACCAGCGGTACAGGTTGATCCCGATCGTGTTCGAGGCGTGCGGCTGGAGGCCGAGGGCGACGCCGTCGGCCACAGGCGCCCCCGCGGCATCAAGAGCGGCCTCCACCCGCGCCGCGGCGCCCGCCTCGCCCAGCCCGATCCCGAAGAACTCGAGAGAGCTCACCCCGATCAGCCCGCGGGCCCGCAGCGCCCGCAGCGGCGCCAGGGAGGGGCGCCCGGCGGGGGCGCCGGCGATGTCCCCCACCGCCACCGTCCCGCCGGCGAGGCAGAGTTCGACGCCACGCCGGACCGAGGCCTCGATGGCGGCGTCGTCGGTCAGGCGCTGCCGCCGAATCTGCTCGACCCAGTGGATGAACCCCGCCCCCGGGTCGTGCGGGCGGGGGCCGATGTGGGTGAGGTCGAGGTGGGTGTGGGCATTGACCAGCCCCGGCACGAGGATGCAGCGGCGCCGGTCGATCGCGGTGGCGCCGGCGCTGGCCGGGTGGCGGCCGATCTCGGCGGCAGGGCCGGCCGCGATCAACCGGAGGCGGCGCTCGGCGCCGGGGCGCAGTTCGAGCAGCGCCGCCGCGGCAGGGATAGTCGCGCAATCATCGCAGATCGCGGCTGCATCGATGCGGAGGATGATGGGTCGCGGGTCGGCCAAACTTGCGCATCCTGTCGCTTGCTGTCGGCAACTCGGGTCGATTTGACGCATGTGCGCGCGCCGGTCGATACTACCGTCAGGTCGTGCCGCCAACGTGATGGCCGGCCGCTAACCTGTATCGCGTGCCGCGGGAAACGCCCGCGGCTGCCGGGCCGCGGAGCGGCTCGCACCGAACTATGCAAGCACGGAGGATTGGCATGAATACCGCTCGCGCCCTTCGCCGCAGGACCTCACTGGTCGGCGGCCTGCTCGTTCTCGGGCTCTCAGGCTTCGTCTCGCTCGGCGGCGGGTGCGCCACGCACCAGGTGGACGCTCTGCAGGATGAGAACCGCGCCCTCACCGAGCAGAATACCCGCCAGGCGACGGAGCTGCGCAGCCTCAAGGGCCAGCTCTCCCTCCGCGATCAGTCCAGCACGGACACGCAGCGCCTGATCGATCAGCAGCGCCAGCAGATCGCCCAGCTCCAGGATCAGCTCGGCATCGAGCGCGACGCCCTGGACAACTTCAACGAGCGGCTCTCGGGCGTCCAGCTCATGGGCATCGACGCCGAGACCAGCAGGGCCCTCGTCGGCCTCGCCCGGCAGTATCCCGACCTGATCACGTACGACGCCCAGCGCGGGATGCTGCGGTTCGCCAGCGACCTCACCTTCGACTCGGGCTCGGACAACATCAAGAGCGGCGCCCAGGAGAGCCTGCAGGCCCTGGCGGGCATCCTCTCCAGCGGCAGCGCCTCCGGCTACGAGATCCTGATCCTCGGCCACACCGACGCCGAGCCCATCGGTAACCCGGCGACGCGCCAGAGCCATCCGACGAACATGCACCTGTCCTGCCACCGCGCCATCAGCGTACGCCGCCAGCTCGTGAGCCTCGGCGTGCCGCCGGACCGGATGATGTCCGCCGGCTGGGGCGAGCATCGCCCGATGGTGCCCAACTCCAGCACGGGCAACACGCCGCAGAACCGGCGCGTCGAGATCTACATCCGCCCGATCGGCACGATCGCCGGCGCTGAGACGAGCTCGACGGCCGGCGTGGGGATGGAGCGCGATGTGCAGCCACAGCAGCCCCGCGACTTCAACAAGTAAGATTCCGGGGTCTGACGTGACCCCTGACCACTGACCTGCGACTCCTTGGATCCGCCCCGGCGCCCTTTCGCCGGGGCGGTCTTTTGCGCCGCAGCGGGAGTGCGCTGCGCTCAGCGCGCCTCCCTTATCGCAACTCGCTGGCCTGCTCGAGCACAGCGCCGACGATATGCTCTGGGTTGAATCCGGCCGGCAGGGGCGCCAGCGGAGCGCCCGCGGCCCGGGCGGCGCGCTTCCTCGGCGTGCTGACGCCCTCGACCTCCGCCGCCTGCTCGATGAGCCATCGCCCCAGCGTCGTCACCCCTGCCCGGCCGGCGAACGCTCCACTTGCGGCAGCAGAAGCTCCG
>CAYMJK010000047.1:0-3788 GCA_964390535.1 uncultured Phycisphaeraceae bacterium
AATGGCGGCGGCAGTCGTGCGGGCGATGGCCGCGGGCGTCGAGCGGCTCGGCGCCGGGGCGCGCCAGCAGGCGGCGGAGTTCTCGCTGACGCGGCATGTGGATCGCGTGGAGGCGCTGCTGGATCGCGTGGCTGCGACGCGGGCGCGGCGGTGGCCGGCGGACCGGCCGGCGGCGTTTTCGGCGTGGGATGATCGGTACGGGTCGGGCTCGGTTCCGGCGGATGGGCCGGCGCGGATTGCGCGCGCGCTGGATGCGCTTGCGGAAGCGGGCGCCCGCATCGCGATTCACGGCGCGGGCGAGCACACGCGCCAGTTGGCGGCGGCGATCGAGCTGCGGCTGGGGTCAGTCGCCTGCTTCTGCGATGACAATCCGGGCGCGTGGGGCGGTGAGATGATGGGGCGGCCGGTGATCGCGGCCGCGGCCGCGGCGGAGGCGGGCGCAACACACGCGGTGATCAGTTCGTGGCTGCACGAGGAGGCGATCTGGCGCCGGCGGGCGGTCTATGAACGGCAGGGGATCGAGGTGGTCCGGCTGTACGCGTCCGAGCGAGAGGCGGTGGAAGCGATCACGCGCTGATCCGTTTACGAGCCGAGGTTGCGCAGGCGGGCCCGCTCCAGCCGATCGAACACGAACGCAAGCAGGGCGGCCATGGCGCCGTACCAGAGCGCGTACTGGAGCGGGTAGGAGGTGATGGCGGGGAAGGCGCCGGGGAAGTTGTTCGGGCCGACCAGCGCGATGAGCGCGATCGACCCGCGGATGGCGCAGATGGCAAAGTAGATACCGACGATGAGCTTGCCGATGTTCCAGCGGTTGGCTTCGGCGTTCCAGAGTGTCTCGCGTCGCGGGCTCATGCGTGCTCCAGTTGGATCGTAGGCCGAGAGAGGCCAGGGGCGCCAGCCCCGGGCCGTCGAAGGCGGACTACGCAGCGGGCGCACAACTGCCCGCAGCTTGCGCTGCTGGGCTCCTACATTCCCGCATGCCCACCGGCGTCATGACCATCACGCCCCCTGCCGACTTCATCCTGCCGCGGGACTACTGCTCGTACGGGTACTTCATGCTGGCGCCCCATCGCTGGCACGCCGCGGCGGGCGCCGTCACCAGCGCGCAGGACCTGCCCGATGGCCCCGCCCTGGTGCGCATCACGCAGCCGTCGCCGCGCGGGCGAGGCGCGTCCGCCGCGACCGGCGCCACGCGCAACGGCGCCGGCCTGGCCTCACTCGCCGGCCGCCCGCTCAAGGTGACGACCGATCGCCCGCTTTCCGCAGCGGATCGCGCCGATCTGCGCGCGCGCCTGGGGCGCATGCTCCGCCTCGACGAGTCCGCCGAGCGCCTCGCCGCTTTTCACGCGGTGGACGCCCGCTGGAAGCGCGATGGCCGCGGCCGGCTCATGCGCTCGCCGACGCTCTTCGAAGACATCATCAAGACCGTCACGAGCTGCAACGTCACCTGGCCGGGCACAATCGGCATGAACCGGCGCCTGTGCGAGGTGTACGGGCGCCCGGTCCCGTCGCAGCGGGATCTGGCGAGTGGCATGCCCGCGTTCACCTTTCCGCAGCCGGCGAAGCTCGCCCGCGTGCGCCCGGCGAGCCTGCGCGGCCGCTGCGGCGTGGGATATCGCGACACGCGCATCGTCGAGCTCGCCCGCATGTTCACGCGCAACGAGATCGACGAGGCGTGGCTGGCCGACCCGGCGACCAGCGGCGAGGAGGTCCGCCACTTTCTGCTGTCGCTGCCCGGCGTCGGGCCGTACGCCGCGGCGAACATCATGCAGCTTCTCGGCCGCTACGACCACCTCGCCCTCGACAGCGAGGCCCTGCGCCACGGCCGCGACCACCTCGGCTTCAAGGGCGCCGACGCCGCCATCATGCGCAAGGTGACCCAGCACTACGCCGCCTTCGGCAAGCACGCCTTCCGCAGCTACTGGCTGACGATGTGGGTGGCGTACGAGGCGAAGCAGGGTCCGGCGTGGACGTGGGAGCGGTGAGGGAACTGCGACGACTCGATGCCTTGATACCGCATGCCTTCATGCCTCTCTTCCCTGTCACACGCGAGGCGCAGGGCCGGGTCAGGGGGCCGCTTCCAGCCGCTCATCTGGCGTCGCGTCGCTGGCTTCGGCGCCGGCCGCTTCCTCTTCGACGCCCCACATGGCGTCCAGAGCCCTGCGTCGATCGAGCTGCTCGGTGTGCTCGCACAGCCGGCGCAGCACCTCGAAGGCCGGCACGTAGTTGGCGCACTCGCGCAGAGACTGCTGGAGGCAGGCGTCGGCCGCATTGAAGTCGTCGGCGCCGAGCGAGGCGAGAGCGCGGTTGTAGTGCACGCCCGGGGCGCGGGTCGTCCCGGCAACGATGCGCTGATACATATCCTCCGCCTGCTCACGCCTGCCAGCCCGCGCCGCGAGGTTGGCGGCCTCGATCGAAGGAAACAACGGGCTGCTGTGCGAGCCGCCGAAGTACGCCCGCCACAACTGCGACAGAGCGACGGGCACGCCGAGCACGAAAATCGAGTTGCAGATGAGCATCTTCCACGCCGTACCGCGCATGCAACTGCTGCAGAGCTCGTGGCGATTCCAGCGAAAACCGAAGACGAAGACGAGCCAGTAGAAGTAGAACTCTGTGAAGCTCCGAGGCTCCGCGAAATATCCGCACCCACCGCAGACGCGATACCTGGCAAGCTCGCGATCCACGGCGCCGCCTTCGCTAAGAGTTTCACAGTAAGGGCAGTAGAGTTGCGGCGATGACGGCAGGCGCGACAGATCTATGGTCGAAGAGCAGTGCGGGCAGGTAGCCGAACGGAAGTCATGTCCGGCTCCCCGCTGGAACAACTGTTCTCGCGCCGCCTCGGCGTGATGAGCCGAAGCCATCGCATTGAGCGAACGCACGAGGCGCTTCGCCTTGCCGCCGTAGACCTCGAGCGCGATCGCCGCGTCGGCGAACTCCAGTAGTACGATGGAGCCAGTGTGCACCCGCGCCCGCCCGATCGCGTCCGATGGAAAGGTCCCCTCTTTGAGCGCCAGCCCGGCTTCGGAACTCAACGAGCCCTTCCTGGCCAGGAATCCCTTGCGATTGCCCTGGGTGTCGATCAGCCGGTACTTGAAGCGGATGGTGTCCATCAGGGGCCTCCGGCGCCGAGTATAGCAGAATCCTCACGAGGCGCCTCCGCCCGCCCGCACCCGCTCCACCAGCTCCCGCTCGAACTCCGCCGCCGCGGGGCTGGGCGCCCGATCGCCCCGGCGGACGATCGCCAGCTCCCGCGTCAGCCGCCCGTCGCGGCAGGCGAGGCCCTCGCCCTCGGCGAGGGCGAAGCGGCTGACGAAGCCGACGCCGATTCCTGCCGCAACCATCCGCTTGATCGACTCGATCGACCGCAGCTCCATGACATAGGCGAGGATCACATCTGCGCGCGCAGCGGCCGCATCGATCAGGTCGCGCACCGCCGACTCGGGCTCGAAACCGATCACCGGCGCCTCTGCCAGATCGGCCCAGCGGAAGCTCTTGCGCCCAGCGAGGGCGTGCCCTGGCGGCGTGATCAGCCGCAGTTCGTCGCTGGCGAGGGGGATCGTCATCAGGTCACTCGCCCCCACCAGCCGACCGTGGGGCGCCACGGGAAGCGTGACGATGCCCAGGTCGAGTTCGCCCGCGATCACTGCCGCGGCGACCGCGCTGCTGCCCGCCTCGCGGATCACCAGCCGCAGCCCCGGCCGGCGACCCCGCAACTCGCGGATCACCTGCGGCAGGAGGTAGGTTGTTGCGGTGGCGCCGCCGCCGACGCGGATGCTGCCACGATGGAG
>CAYMJK010000048.1:0-3580 GCA_964390535.1 uncultured Phycisphaeraceae bacterium
AGCGCCGGCGCAATCAGCAGCAGGATGACTCCCCTCGCAATCCGCACGTGCCATCCTGGCGTTCGCAGCGGCGCTCCGCGCCGCCGGCCGGTTCAACCGGCAGCTTCTCTTTGCACCCGTTCCTTGGCTTCGTCCAGGATCTCGCTGATCCGGACGCAGAAGTTGTCGTTGAGCACCAGCACCTCGCCGCGGGCCACCGGGCGCCCGTTGACGAAAATATCCACCGGGTCGCCGGCGAGCTTGTCGAGTTCGACGACGGCGCCCTCGCCGAGGCGCAGGACATCCTCGACGAGCATCCGCGTGCGCCCCAGTTCGATGCGCACGTTCAGATTCACATCCGAAAGCAGGTCGAGCCCGCGCCCGGTCGCCGGGGCGGCGTCGGCGGCGCCGAAGCTGGGCAGATCCATCGGGCGCCCGCCATCGCCCTGCCCCCCGCCGCGGCTGGACTGCGTCGTGTGGGTCGTCGAAGGCCGGCCCGCCGGGGCGCCTGCGGCCGGAGCAGCATCCTGACCCTGCGCCTGGAGCCCGCGGATCGCCTCCTGAGCCGCTTTGAGCGCGCGCTCGGCGGCGTTGGCCGCCGAATCGCCGCCCGAGCCGTCGGCGCCCGGGCCTGCATCATCTGCGCCAGGCACGCCTGCCTCCGGCGCGGAGGGATCGGGGGCCGCGGCGTCCGCCTGCCCTTCGGCATCGCCCTCGCCCGGGTCGCGCTGTGGATCGCCCTGTGAATCAGTGGTGGGTTCGTCAGTCATGGCCCGGCTCCGCCAGTGCGCGCGAAGACCCCGCGCGGGTCAGGCATCGGCGAGGGCGCCCCCGGCGCCCCAGAATTGCCCGAACTCGGCAGCTTCTGCGCAGCCGCCGGCGCACTCAATGCACCGGCAACCCCTTGCACTGGGCGATGATCACCCGCTCCACCCGCTCCACGCCATCCGGATCGGTCCCGAAGATCTCGGTGACCAGGGCCCGCAACTGCCGGTGGATCGTGAGCAGTTCGGGCTCCTTCAGGTGAGCGTGCTGCGCCTTGCGGATGATGAGGCCCACCCCCTCGGCGATCTCCGCCTTGCGGCGCTCGAGGGTCTTCGTGATCAGTTCCTCGTTCTTCCGCCGCGCCTTCAGGTAGATGTCCACCTCCCACATCCAGTTCTGGTTGGTGGAGAGGTTGGTGTAGGTGCCGTTGATGAGCTGGATCTCGATCGCCGCCTCGGCGTCCGTCTCCTGGTCGACGAGGTCGGCCGACGCAACCTCCGGCGTCTGCCCCGTCATCCGCATGAAGAGGTACACGCCCGCCCCCTCGAGGAGCATGATGGTCCCCACCACCGCCAGCGTCTTGAGCGGCAGCTTCGGCCGGGGGCCCGCTGGCGACGTCTGTTCCTGCTGCTCCTCGGGCATCGGTCCATCCTTCCTCAATTGCGTCCCGTCCAGTGCGGATCGGGGTGCCGCTCTTCCAGCGAAACCTCGGTCTGGTAGATCTGCACGCGCCGGTTCTGGCCCTGCGGCGCCCCAGCCCGGCGGCTGGCGACCACCGGCTCGGCGTCGGCGATCGCCATCGGGATCAGCAGCCGCCGCTCCACGCCGCACTCATCTACCAGGTAGTCCATCACCGCCTTGGCCCGCCGGTAGGAGAGGTCCGAGAGGTCGTACCCGCTGGTCTCGTCCTCGGCGCCCCAGGCGTGGCCGCGAATCTCGATCTTGTAGCTCGAGCCGCGGATGTTCTCCGCCACCGACGTCTTGAGCAGCCGCTGCACCGGCTCGGTCAGCTCGTAGCTCCCCGCCTCGAACGGCAGCGAACCGCCGACGGCAAAGCGGGCGCCCTCGAACAGCGTGCTCGTGGTTCGGCGGTCGCCCTCGACGTTCTCCTGCGAGGTCTGGGCCGGCGTGTACGGCTCGACGGACTGGCCGTAGCTGTCCTGCACGCTCAGACGGGGGTTGGCAGGCGGGGCGTTGTTGCGCACCATGCCGATGCCCCCGACGCTGCCGAAGGCGTCGTGGATCGACTGCACGGCATCCTGATACTCATCCTCCCGCTTCAGCTCGCTGAACGCCGCCAGCAGGATGAAGAAGCACAGCAGCAGCGACATCAGGTCGCCATAGGTCACGACCCACTGCGGAACCTGATCCGGGCACTTGCACTTCTTCGCCATGGTCAGGCCGCCTTGTCCTGCGGCATCGCCTCCCGCGCAACCGGCGGGAGGAAGGTCATCAGCTTGGCCTCCACCACCCGCGGGTTGTCCCCGGACTGGATCGACATCACGCCGGTCACGATGATGCTCTTGACCAGCGCCTCCTCGATGTCCCGGGCGGCCAGCTTGTCGGCCATCGGCCCGGCCACCACGTTGGCGATCAGGGCCCCGTAGAGCGTCGTGATCAGCGCCACGGCCATGCCGGGCCCGATCTTCGAAGGATCCTCCATGCTGGAGAGCATGAAGATCAGGCCCATCAGCGTCCCGATCATGCCAAAGGCGGGGGCGTAGCGGGCCAGGGCGTCGAGAATGGCCTTGCCCTGGCTGTGGCGCTCCATCAGCGCCTCGAGTTCGGTGTCCAGGATCGTCTTGATGAGTTCGGGGTCGGTCCCATCCACGGCCATCTTCACGCCGCGGACGATGAACGGGTCGTTCATTTCCGGAATCAGGTTCTCGAGGCTGAGAATGCCCTCGCGGCGGGCAACCTCGGCGTAGCGGACCAGCTCGCGGATGGTCTCGGCCGGATCCGGCGGGACGCTGCGGATGGCCTTGAGCACGACCTTGTGCACCTGCAGGAGCCGCGCCAGCGGAAATGAGACGACCATCGCCCCCAGCGACCCGACCAGCACCACCATCACGCTGGTGGCGTCCACCATCGACCCGAGCGAGCCACCGCCGAGGAAGACGCCGATCAGGATCGCCGCCACCCCGAGCATAAGGCCGATAATCGTCCCGAGGTCCAAGGCGCATCCTCCAGGCCCGCGGGCGCGCACGCCGCCCCGCCAGTGCTTCATCGGACCGCCTTATTGGCCACTTGAACGTGGCGACGGGCTTACAGCCGTGCGGCGCCAGCCCTCCTGCGGCGCCTCAGTGCGTGTTTTTCCCGCCGCCCGCATCGTCCCCTCGCGACGCCTTCAGCCCCGCGCGCACGAAGACGGTGAACCCGCCGATCAGCCCCCCGACCATGCAGATCAGCAGCAGGATCGGGCTCGTCCCGAACACCCAGTCCAGCCCCAGGCCCACCAGCACGCCCCCCACCACCGTCCACGCGAAATCCACGCCGATCGCCCACGCCCCGAGGCGTCGCCGGACACTCCCTCGCAGCTTCCGCTCGCTCATCCCAGGGCCCTGTGGGCGAACTCGCGCCCGTGGCGGATCGCATCCTTCACCTTCGACACGTCCGACCCGCCGCCCTGGGCCATCTCCGGCTTGCCCCCGCCCTTGCCGCCGAGCGCCTGGGCCACTTCCCGGACCCAGTCACCCGCCCGCAGGCCCGCCTGCACCACGGGCTTGGGGCAGGAGGCGATGACGGCTACCTTGCCCTCGGCCTCATCCGCGCTCAGGAGCATGATGGCGGCCTGCGGCAGACGATCCTGGATGGCCCGGGCCGCCTGCTGCAGGGC
>CAYMJK010000049.1:0-2586 GCA_964390535.1 uncultured Phycisphaeraceae bacterium
GCGGGCCCGCTCAGCAGACGCCGGCAGGATTAGCGCTCTTCGTGGGTCAGGGCGAGCAGGACCGCCCGCTTGGCCGGGGTCATGCTCACAAGCCGGGCGATGTGTGCCAGCACCGGACCCCGCTCGCCCTCGGGCAATCGAGCCAGAGCCTCGGTGACGCTGGCGAGGGCGATGCCATCGCCGGTGCGGTCGACCGGCCGCGAGAACCCGCCGGACGGGCCCTTGCGACCCCGCTGGTTCGCATGTGCTCCAGATTCCGCACCGCCTGGCACCGGAATTTCCGAATCCTCCGGGGAATCTGAAGCTCGTTTTGGACCCCACCGCGCCCTCTTTTCCGGCAGAGTTGCCTGGCGCGGCTCTCGGGCGGCTGTCGCCAGGCGCGGGCGTCTTCCGGCGCCGGGCGCTTCTGCCGCGAACAATCTCACAATGGGCGATCCTGAAACCCCACAGCCCGGCGGCGCCGATGCGCCCGCCTCCATCCTCGCGGCGGACGCCGGGGCGGTGCGTCTGGCGGCGATCGATGTCGGCTCCAACAGCCTGCGGCTCATCATCGCCGAGGCTGATGGGGAGGGCGGGTACCGGGTGCTCGATGACGAGAAGATCACCGCCCGGCTCGGGTGGGGGCTCGCGGCGAGCGGGCGGATCGACGAGACCATTCTGGCGGATGCGGCGGACGCCATCCACCGGATGGCGACGATCGCCCGCGGGTACGGCGCCGCGGAGATCCGGGCGATCGGGACTGCCGCGATGCGGGAGGCGGCCAACGCCTCGGAACTCGTCGAGCGCGTGCGCCGGGATGCCGGGCTGGAGATCCACACCATCGGGCCGGAGGAGGAGGGGCGGCTGGCGCACCTGAGCGTGGCCCGGGCGTTCGAGCTCGGAGACGCCCCGTACATCGTCGCTGACATCGGCGGCGGGAGCATGGAGGTCGTTCACGGGCGCGGCGGCCACATCGAGCGCATCGACTCGCTGAAGATCGGGGCTGTGCGCATGACCGAGCGGTTCGGCGGGCCGGAGGCCGCGGCGGGGGAGCGGTACGAGGAGATGCGGGCGTTCATCGGGGGCGCCATCGAGGCGCGGATCGCCGAGGCGCCGAGCCGGCCGGACCTGATCATCGGGGCCGGGGGGACGTTCAACGCCCTGGCCACCATGCACGTGGCAGCGCGCGGCGGGCGGAGCGACAACGCGGCCACCGGCTCGGTGCAGGGGCACGAGATGGATCTGGAGGCGGTGCGCGGGATCCTCGATGGGCTGCGGGAGGCGAGCAACCGGGCGGCGACGCCGGGTCTGAGCCCGGACCGAGCCGACATCATCGTCGCGGGCGTGACGATCATCGAGCGGCTGATGACCGTGACGGGGGCAACGCGGCTGCGGGCGCATGACCGCGGGATCCGTGATGGGCTGCTGCTGGAGATGTTCCGGGAGCTTGCGCCCGAGCTGATGGCGCCATCGACTGGGCGCATGGGGGCTGTGCGGCGCTTCGCACGGCGCTGCCGGTACGAGGAGGCGCATGCGGAGCACGTGACGCAGCTTGCGCTGGCCATCTTCGACCAGCTCGTGGAGCTGCTCGCGCCAGCCGGGTTCGATGACGACTCGCGGCAGATCCTGGAGGCGGCGGGCGTGCTGCACGACATCGGGTATCTGGTGAACTACAAGAGCCATCACCGGCACAGCCTGTATCTGATCGCGCACAGCGGGGAACTGGACGGCTGGACGCCGCGCGAGGTGGAGCTGATCGCGAACGTGGCGCGGTATCACCGCCGGTCGGAGCCGAAGGGCGCCCACGAGCGGTATCACGCGCTGTCGAAGTCGGATCGCGAGATCGTGCGCGGGCTGGGGGGGGTGCTGCGGATCGCCGACGGGCTGGACCGGACGCACACGCAGCGGGTGCGGGATGTGCGCATCGGGGTGGCGGACGGGGCGATCGAGTTCGCGCTGGAGGGCGATGGCGACATTCTGACCGACGCGTGGGGGGCGGAGCGGAAGAGCGCGATGTTCGAGAAGTTCTTCCAGCGCCCGCCGGTCTTCCGGATCGGGCCGGAGCAGGAGGAGCTTCCAGCGTGGGAGGAAACGTGATGAGGGGCGGGCGCGGAGGGGTGATTGCCGCGGGGTGCATCGTCGCGGGGGCGCTGGCGGCGTTCGCGATTGCGCCGCGGCAGCCGGCCCAGGAGCGGGAGGCGGAGGCGGCGCCGTGGCGCGTGCTCGTCTTCAGCAGGACGGCGGGGTTCCGGCACGCATCGATCCCGGCGGGGATCAAGTGCATCGAGGGGATCGGCGCGGCGAAGGGGTTTGCGGTGGACGCCACGGAGGATGGCAGCGCGTTCACGGAGGAGAATCTCGCGCGCTACGAGGCGGTGGTGTTTCTCAACACGACCGGCGACGTGCTGGACGAGATCAAGGAGGGGGCGTTCGAGGCGTTCATCCGCGGCGGCGGGGGGTATGTCGGCGTACCCAGCGCGGCGGACACGGAGTAGGAGGGGGAGTGGTACGGGAAGCGGGTGGGGGCGGGGTATCGCGGGAATCCGCGGGTGCAGGAGGCGCGGGTGGGGGTCGTGGACCGGGAGCATCCGGCAACGAGTCATCTGC
>CAYMJK010000050.1:0-4665 GCA_964390535.1 uncultured Phycisphaeraceae bacterium
TGCATCAGCCGCTCCGGCAGATCCAGACGCACCGGCAGAATCGGCTCCAGCGCCGACCCCTTCCACGCGCCCGCCCCGAAGGAATCCGGCCCCCCGATCATCACCAGCCCGCCACCCAGATCCTGCACATAGCGCACCAGCAATTCGTGCGTCGCGACCGGCAGGGCATCCGCCGGCACGTTCTGCAGAATCACCAGGTCGTGCGCCTGCAGGTCCAGCAGGTCGTCGGGCGCGCCCAGCGGGTCCACGAGTTCCGTGCGCACGCCGCTCGCCTCCAGCGCGCGCGCAAGCGTGGCCCCCGGCCCTCCCGGCGCCGCCCCGCTCACACCATCCAGGATCAGCGCTGTCCCCGCCCCCGGTGTCAGCGTCACCGCCTCGCCCCGGTTGTTCTCCAGCGATGTGTCCCCGGCGAGCGATCCGTCCCGCTGCTCGGGCTCGAAGATCGCCGCGAACCGGTGCACCCGCCCCGGCGCCAGATTCACTTCCACCAGTTCCAGCGTGCGCCCCGGCGCCAGCTCCAGCGTCCGCCCCAGCGCGCCATCCGGCCCGATCGGCGCTGGCGCTCCGTCCGCCAGCACGCGCAGCTCCCCCCGGACCGGCGCCGTTGCCCGCAGCCCGATCCGCAGTGTCACCGCCGACTCCGCCGCGGCGTGCGACGGCGCATCGACGAACTCGATCATCACCTCCGCCGGCGCGTCGTACTCCACCGGCGCCACATCGATCGGGATCGCCCCCCGCCGGCCCTCCCCCAGCGCGCGCGCAGACGAGGCCTCCAGCGCCGCCTCCAGGGCGTCCCCCCGCGTCTGCGCTCCGTCGCTCATCAGGACGATCCGCCCGGTCGCCGTCGGCGGGATCATCGCCGCCGCGGTCCGGATCGCTCCGGCGAGGTCCGAGCCCTCCGCGAGTTGCAGGTCGATCGAGCGGCCCGTCGGGTCCGCCCGCGTCGGCGTCGCCACCGCTCCCGCGCGGCCGTCGAAGACGACGATGCCGAGCAGATCGTCGGGCCCGCGCTCGGCGTTGATGCTGGCGATGAGCGCCTCCGCCCGCTCGATGGCGATCATCGGGCGCCCGGTCTCGTCGGGCTGGGCGCCGAACCGGCGCACGGAGCCCGAGACATCGATGACGGCAACCACCGCAAGCTCGCTCGTCTCCCGCACCCGGCTGGCGCCGGCGAGCAGGATCGCCAGCAGCGCGATCACCCCCGCCCGCAGCAGCGCCGCGATCACCCGGCGCGCCGGTGTCATCGACGGAAACGCCCGCAGCGCGATCGCCGCCGCGGGAATGCCCAGCAGCGCCACCAGCAGCCAGCGCGGATCGTCGAGTGTCAGATCCATCACGGAAGGATACGAGCCCCCTGCGCCGGCCGGGTCGCGGCTCGGCTATTCTCGCCCATGAAAAGCGTGCTGCTCGCGATCGCGGCCGGGGTCTGCTGGGGCGTCGGGGAAGCGTTCACACGGAGCGTGCTGCACACCGGGCGCATCGGGCCGGTGACTGCCATCGCCGTCCGCAGCGCGGTCGCTCTCCCCGCGATCTGGATCGCCTATCTCATCGTGGTGCACGCCATGGGCGCCGAGCCCCGCGACTGGATGCGCGCCGGCTGGCCGACGCTGCTCAAGCTCATCCTCGGCTCGGGCCTGATCGCCGGCGCCGCCGCGATGATCTTCTTCTACATGGCGCTGAGCCTCGGGGAACTCTCGCGCGTGAAGCCCATCGCCTTCGCGCTCGCTCCCGCCGTCGGCGCCATCCTCGCCTTCGCCGTCCTCGGCGAACCGGTCACCGCCCGCAAGATCGCCGGCATCATCGCCATCCTCCTCGGCGTCGTCCTCCTCACCGGCTGAGGCTCGCGCGCTCGCTTCCGCCGGGTGGCACAGGCGTCTCGCCTGTGCGCGGAGAGCGCGCCCACCGCCCCGAGTCTTCTCACCCGCACGAAACCCGCACCAGCTCCGCCAGCGCGCGATCGGCCGCGCCGCTTTCGGTCGCCTCCCGCGCCATCGCCATGCCCGCGGCAATGTCCGGCGCAGCGCCAGCGACGAAAATCGCCGCCCCCGCGTTCAGTGCCACGATGTCGCGAGCCGGCCCCGGGGCGCCGCCAATCGCCGCGCGCATCACCTCCGCCGCCTGCTCCAGCGTGTCCGCCCGCAGATCATCCAGGGACGCCCGCGCCACGCCGATCCGCGCGGCGTCGAACTCCTCGACCCGCACCTTCGGGCCCTCCACGTGCGCGATCTTCGTCGGCGCCGTCGTCGAGATCTCATCCATCCCATCCAGCCCGTGCACCACCATCGCCCGCTCGGCCCCCAGCCGGGCCAGCGCCTCCGCCTCCAGATCCACCAGTTCCGGCCGGTAGATCCCGATGAGCTGCCGCGACGCCCGCGCCGGGTTCGTCAGCGGCCCCAGAATGTTGAACAGCGTCGGAAATCCGAGCGCCTTGCGCGCCGGCGCCGCGTGCCGCGCGGCCGGGTGATGGTGGATCGCGAAGCAGAAGCACACCCCCGCCTCCCGCAGGCACTTCGCCTGCACATCCGGCCCGGCATCCACATTCACGCCGAGCTGCGCCAGCACCTCCGCCGATCCTCGCCCGCTCCGGCTCCGGTTCCCGTGCTTTGCCACCAGCACACGCCCGGGCGCAGCCGCCGCGACGACGATCGCCGCCGCGGTCGAGATGTTGAACGTCTTCGGCGCCCCGCCCGTCCCGCACGTGTCGATGACGACCGCCCCCGGTGGCGGCTCACACTCCACCGGCGTCGCGTGCCGGCGCATCACCCGCGCTGCGCCAACGAGTTCATCGACGGTCGCCCCGCGCGCCTGGATCAGCGTCAGCAGCGCCGCGATCTGCGCCTCGGCCAGCTTCCCCGCCAGCAGATCCTCGAACACCTGCTCCATGGTCTCGGCGCTGAGCGTGGCGCCGGCGAGCAGGTCCGAGAGTGCCCGGGTGATTTCCATTGCCCACAGCGTACCCGATCAGCGCGGCGCCGCCCCCGCCCGGCGATACAATTGCCGGTGGATCAGGCGCCCAGCCACTTCGATCGGCACAACCTGCCCCCCCTGCCCCCACTCACGCGCCGGGCCGCCGCCCGCGTCTCCCGGCGCGCGCTCATGCGCGACATCCTCATCCTCGGGCCCCGCGGCCTGGTCGCTGGGGCGGTCGGGGGCGCCGCGGCGCTTGCGGCAGCGCGAGTGGCGGGAATCGCCGACTTCGGGCTCCCCCTCGCGATCGCCGGGCCATGCCTCGGCCTCGGCGCCGGGCTGCTCCTGGCGATCGCGCGCCGCTGGCCGCGAACCCGCGCTGCCGGTGAGATCGACCGAAGCCTCGACCTGCGCGACCGCCTTTCCTCGGCCCTCGCCCTCGCCGCAAGCCCGGACCCCTTCGCCCGATTGGCCGTCGCCGATGCCGAGCGCACTGCGCGCACGGTGCGCCCCCGCCAGGTCGTTCCCATCCGGCGCGACTGGTCCTGGGCGCTGTGGCCCGTTGCGGGCGGCGCGCTTGTCGCCGCGTGGATGTGGGTTCCCGTCATCGCGTGGGATCGCCAGCAGCCGCCCGCCGGCGTCGAGGGCGCAACCACCGCTGTCAACGAAGCCCGCGAGGCGCTGACGCCCCTACAGGACATCGCTCCGGACCCCGACGTCGCCCCCGCCATCGCCGAAGAGCTGCGCCGCCTCGATGAGATCGAGCGAGAACTCGCCGAGGGCGCCCTCGACCCCGTCGCCGGGCGCATGGAGGCCTCCGGCGCGCTCGATCGACTCGCCGATCGCTTTGCCGACGATGCTCGGCGCCAGCGCGAAGAGTCCGACCGCCTGCGCGAACAACTCGCCGCCCTCCCCGACGAACCAGCGCGCGACAGCCCGCCCTCCCCCATCGCCGAAGCCCTGCGCGAGGGCGACCTCGAGCGCGCTGCCGACGCGGCCCAGCGCCTCATCGAGCAGGCGCCCGAAATGACGCCCGAGCAGCGCCGCGAAGCAGCGCGCGATCTCGACGACCTCGCCCGCATGCTCGATGAGGCCGCGCGCCAGGCCCAGCCCGAAGCCGCCCCCGACCCCACCGCCGAACAGCCCCCCGCGGCCGAGCCCGACTCCCCGGCCGGCGCCGGGCCCCCCGATCCCGCCGACCCTGCCACGGAAACGCCCGAGCCCCCCGGCGCCCCCGACACACCGCCCGGCGAACCTTCTGGCGCCCCGGAGCCCCCTGAGCCGACCGACCCAACGGATCCCGAGCCCTCGAGCGATCCCCCCGCCGATCCGGCCGAGCCTCCGCCCGCCGAGCCGGGTCAGACCGGCCCCGAGGATCAGCCCCGGCAGCCCCAACAGCCCGAGCAGCCCGACAGCCCGCCCCAGAACCCCCAGGACCAGGAGCCGCAGGCGGGCGACCAAGGCGAGGAGCGACAGCCGGGCGACCAAGGCCAGCAAGGCGAGCAAGGCGCCCCCGGCGAATCGGGCCAGCCCGACGCCGCCGAGGATCTCCGCGACCTCAGCGACGCCGCCCGCCAGGCCGCTGACGAGCTCCGCCAAGAGCCCCAGCGCGAGGGCGCCAAGCAGCCACAGGACACCCCGCCGCAACCGGGCGATCCCCGGCAGAGCGACCCCCAGCAGGGCGACCCCCAGCCCGACCCGAGCGGCCAACAGCCCGAACCGGCGCCTGCCGAGCCCGAACCCGGCCAGCATGAGCAG
>CAYMJK010000051.1:0-3051 GCA_964390535.1 uncultured Phycisphaeraceae bacterium
CTGGATATCGGCGGCGAGCCGGACCTGCCGGCTGATGCGCTCGTCCTCCTCGCGCCGGGCGAGGAGCCGGGCCTGGGCGACGGCGATCGCGGCGAGGCGGCCGAGCCATGCGAGCAGTCGCCGGTCGCTGTCGGTGAAGCGTCGCGGGGCGCGGCCATAGAGACGGATGACGCCGAGCGGCTTGTGGTTGTAGATCAGGCCGCCGTGCAGGGCGCAGCCGAGTTCCTCCTCCCGGAGCCGCTCGGCCGCCTGCACATCGGGGTGAGCGATGAGATCCTCGGCGGCGACGATCTCGCCATCAAGCGCGCGGCGGTCGAACACGCGGCCCCGGGAGAGGGGAAGCGGGTTGTCGAGCCAGCGGCGGGAGAGATTGCGCGAGGCCATGAGCACGACATCGGCCTCGTCGCTGGCGAGGCCGCCCTCCGGATCCTCCTTGAGCAGGACGATGGAGCCGGCGCTGAGGTGGAGCAGGTCGAGCGCGCTTTCGAGGGCGATGTCGAGGATGGTCTCGAGGCCATCCGCCTCTGCGAGCAGGGCGCTGAGGCGGGAGAGGGCGGCGAGTTCCTTGAGGCGGTGGCGCAGCTCGAGGACGTTCTCGCAGTCGTCATCCGCCATGGAGGCCATGCGCGCCAGCAGGCCCTCCGCCGTCTGACGCTTCGGGCCGCGGAGTGCGCCGGCCTCGCCGGCGTGGACCCAGCCGATGACCTGCCCCGCGATGCGGAGGGGGATGGCGAAGGCCCGCTGATCAGGGCTGATCGGCCCGGGGTCGGCCTCGTCGAGCACCCAGCCGTCGGGCGCGCCGGCGTCGTAGCGCAGCCGCCTGCCGCGAACATCGAGGACGACGATGGGCGCTTCCAGCAGCGCCGAGAGAGAGGCGCAGGCGTCGAGGAACGCGCCGTCGGTGAGGAAGTCGGTGAGGGAGACCGAGGCGGGGGCGTCGGGAGTGTCGGCGGTGTCGGGGGCGGGGAGTTCGATCATCGCTGGCGCAGGCGCCCCCCGCTATGAGAGAAAGAGCAAATGGCAGCTGGGGGGCAAATGGCAAACATCGGCCTCGCGACGCCCCCGCCCTTCGTTTGCCATTTGCCATTCGCTGATTTGCGACTTGCCCATTGTGCTTACTTCTGCTCCGGCTGGCTGCCCGGGCCCGGCGCCCAGACCCTCTCCAGGAGATCTGCGAGGGTGTCGTCGCCGCCGGCGCGCATCCGCGCCAGGCCCTCGCGCACCGCGCGAGGATTGTCGGTGTGGAAGCCGAGGTAGGCGGCCAGCAGCGCACTCTGACGCCCGAGCGGGCCATCGGGATCGCGCTGCATGTTGTTGCGCAGCCGGATCATGATGTCCGTAGCGCGCTCGGCGCCGGGGAGCAGGTTGTCCTGATAGCGGGCGCCGATCATCTCCGGGTGCTCGGTGAGCATCTCGCGCAGGTTGAGCGCCGCCGAGAGGAAGAGGCCGGCGCCGAGTTCGGCGTGGATGCGCCCGGCGGCGGCCAGGGAATCGCCGGGCTTGACGGCGAGCGCCTGCGTGAAGCGCTCCTCGGCCTCGAAAAAGCGCCCCTCGCCGAGCATCCGCTCGCCGACGGACATGTGCGTCGTGTAGGCGTCGAAGTCGCGGGCGCTGGGCTGCCAGAGCGTGTCATACTCGCCCGGCGCCTGGCGGAGGGCCTCGATGGTCTTGGCATCCAGCAGGCGCTCCATCCCCTCCAGCCGGCTCTGCATCTGCTCGCGGGCGCCCTGCGCGGCGGGATCCTGCGGCCGGGCGTCGGCCTCCTGTTGGAGGTGGGCGGAGATCTCGTCGAGCGTGCGCTTCCAGCTTGCGACTTCGGGGGCTTCCTGCGCATCGCCTTCGGCGCCGGGGGCGCCGGGCGTGGCGGACCAGTCGGTCTCGAGCGGCTCGCGCGCGGCCATGTATGTCTCGAAGCGCTGGGTGGGAATCGAGTCGTCCAGGCGCGACTGAGCGCCGGGGGCGCCGCCCTCGCCTTGCTCGCGCTGCCCAGGGCGCTGTCCGGAGCGCTGGTCAGGGCGCTGGGGCGACTCGACGCGTTCCAGCGCCACGCTGCGCAGCGGCGAGGCCGTGAGCATCCATGGCTGCCCATCGGGCCCGGCGAGCGTCGAGAGCATGGTCGGGTCGAGCCGGCGCTCGCTCTCGTAGGCCGCGGGCGAGCGGAGCGTCCACAGCGCCTGCCCGCGGGGGTCGGCATCCAGGCTGGCCTCGTCCACTGTCCGGAGATCGACGCCGCCGGCGCCGATGATCGGGCGCGAGGCGTCGGCGCCGGGCGCCGCGAACGACTCCCCGCTGCGGCTGGTCGTCATCGAGCCTCGAAGGTTCGCCGGGGGCGAGTTGCCGGTGGTCAGGGCGAACTGGTACTGCAGGGCATCCGTCCCGCGGATGCCCATGCCGGCGAGGCCGGAGTAGAACGAGTCGCGCCGGAAATCGAAGAGCGCATCCGAGCCGAGGCTGCCTCGGAACTCCCGCGGTGCGCTGTAGGGGGTGTCGCCGCGGAAGCTGAGGCCGCCGGGGGCGTTGCCGGTGACGATGGCGTTCCGGAAGCGCAATTCGGCTTCCATGGATGGACGAGCGGGGTTGGCACGCCCGGCGCCGACCTGCTGGTTGGCATCGAGCGCGGTGCCGTCGCCGAGCGCGTGCTGGCCGAAGGCTGGCAGCGCCAGCCCCCACGCCCACGAAGCGCCGGCGAGTGAAGCGATGATGAAAGCGCGAGCGGCCATTGGAACCCTCCTTGGCGTCTGCTGAGCATATCGCCCGGCGCCTCGAATATGTTCGCGGATTCGGCCTGGCGGGTCCGGAGGGGAAACTGGGTGGGCCCGCCGCTCGCGGCGGCCAGTGCTCGCGGAGCGGCGGGCCACCCCGTGAGTTATCGGCGCAGGCGGGACGCGACGGCCTCGATGCGCCCGCGCCACGGCCCGCCGCCGAATGCGGGGTCGATGGCGCGGAGGCGCAGGGTGTGCGCCCGGATGTCGCTGGAGCGGCTGCCGTCGGCGTTCTGGCGCTCGAGGATCTCGAGGATGAGGGCCCAGGCCTCCCAGAAGGCGTCGGGGC
>CAYMJK010000052.1:0-3400 GCA_964390535.1 uncultured Phycisphaeraceae bacterium
GGGGGTGTGGCGCGCGGGCTGGGCCGCGGGGGCGACCGGCGCGGGGGCGGGAGGCGCAAGCGTCGTGGCCGCCGGGGCGCGCCGGGGAGGCGCCGGCGGGGCGGTCGCGCGCGCAGCGAGCGACGCGAGATCGGCGGAGCGAGCCGGCAGGGGCGGGAGCGGGGCGCGCATCTGCGCCAGCGCGGCGACCGCGCTCACCGCCGCCTCGCTGGCGGGCTGAACATCGCGAAGCGGAGCAATCTCGATGAACTGGCGCGCGGCGTCGGCGCGGATGACGGGCAGTTCGTCGGGAGGACCGGGATCGTGCGCCTGCAGCGCGGCCGCCGGCGCAGGCTCGGTCTGCAGGAGCCATTCGGCGAGCGCGGCGTAGTCGCGGGCTGCGGGCGAGTCAGGGGCGTAGTCGCAAACCGGCTTGCCGAAGGAGGCGGCCTCCTTCACGCGCAGATCCTGACGGATGACCGAGGGAGCGACGCTGTCGCCGAAGAGGCGGCGCAACTCCTGAAGCAGGTCCTTCGCGAGCGGGCTGGCCTCATCGTGGATGGTGGCGAGCAGCCAGACGGGCGCGGACATGCCGAGGCGCTTCTGCAGCGCATCGATCGTCTGCGCCTGCCTCGTTGCGCCCTGCAATGAGAAGTAACTTGTCTCGACGGGGATCAGGCATTCGCTCGCGGCGATGAGCGCGTTATACGTAAGAATCCCGATCGAGGGCGAGCAGTCAATACAGCAGATGTCATACGACGGGCTCAGCCACTCGACGACGCGCCTGAGCCGGCGTTCCTTGTCGGGCTTGTCTGCGAGGCCGCCGCGGCTGGCCTCGAGGCCGGCGAGCTTCATGCGGCTGGGCGCGAGGTCGAGATTGCGGCTGATGCGCCAGACGAGGCGGCTCGGGTCGAGCCGGGCCGGATCGTCGGCGAGGAGGGCGTCGGTGATGTCGAGATCGAACTGCTGCTCGGGGATGGCGAGGCCGGCCGCGCAGTGTGACTGCGGATCCATGTCAATCAGGAGGGTCCGCAGCCCGCGCCGGGCAAAAACGCCGGCGAGGCTGATGGCGGTGGTGGTCTTGCCGCACCCACCCTTCTGGTTGATGATGGTGACACATCGCATGACAGAGCGCTCGACGTCCCGACAACCGTCATCTCGCTCACTCCCCGATGCGCGCCAGGTTTCCCCGACGCCGCTGTTATCGGGGCCGTGCGAGCAGAGGCTTGAAATTCAGGCGGTTGCGGGCCGGATGGCGTCGAGGGCGCGGTCGATGTGCTCGGGGCCGGGCTCGTCGATGATGGTGGCGCGGGCGCCATCCAGGGGGGCGACCAGGCGCATCCGGCCGCCGGTGGATTTCTTGTCGTGAGCCATGGCGGCGCGGATCTGGGCGCTCTGCGGCAGGCCGGCCACGGCGGTGGGCAGGCCGGCGCGGGCCAGGGCGGCGCGCACGCGGTCGAGCAGGGCGGGGCTGGCAAGGCCGAGCGAGGCGCTCAGCGCGCTCGCGGCGACGAGTCCGAGAGCGACGGCCTCGCCGTGGCGGAGGGGGGCGTCCGCGGGGTCGGCGGTGGGGGAGACGCCAGCGAGGGGCTCGATGGCGTGGGCGAAGGTGTGGCCGAGATTCAGGAGCATGCGTCCGCCGGGGGCCTCCTCGCGCTCGTCGGCGGCGACGATGGCGGCCTTGATGGCGACGTTGCGAGCGACGAGTTCGACGAGGGTGGCGGGCGAGGCGGCGCCGGGGGTGGCGATGGCGCTGGCGGCGCGGTCGGTCCAGTCGAAGAGGCCGGGGTCGCCGAGGTCGGCGCTGATCAGGCCGTGCTTGAAGCACTCGGCGAGGCCGCAGCGGAGTTCGCGGGGGGGGAGGGAATCCAGGGCGCGGACGTCGGCGATGACGAGCTGCGGCTGGTGGAAGGCGCCGACGAAGTTTTTGCGGAGTGCGGCGGGCGCCGGCGCGGCCGGATCGGCGGGCACGACGAGGTTGACGCCTGTCTTTCCGCCTACGGCGGCATCCACCATCGCCAGGAGCGTCGTCGGGCACTGGACGACGCGGACGCCGCGGCGGTAGGTGGCGGCGGCGAAGCCGGCGATGTCGCCGACGATCCCGCCGCCGAGGGCGACGACCACGCCGCCGCTGCGTTCGAGCCCGGCGCGGGCGAGGTTGGCGAGCACGCGCTCGAGGGTCGCCAGCGACTTGCGCTGCTCATCGACCTCGAGCGTGAGGGTGGAGACGGGGCCGAGGCGGGCGAGGCGGGCCTCGACATCGGCGACGAGTTGGGGGGGGAGGCCGGCATCCGCGATCAGCGCGAGGCGTGTGGGGGCGGGGGCGCCGGTGGCTGCCGCGGCGAGGCTGCGGTCGATGTCGGCGAGGGCGCCGGCCCCGATGATGACGTCGTAGCGCGCGGCGCCGGCGCGGACGGGCACGACGGTGGCTGGCGCCTGCTCAGCCACCGGCTCGCTCATCGGGCCGGAGCCCGGCGCGGTTGCGGTCGCGCTGGTCGGCGCGCTGCCATGAGAGCCGCTCGGCATCCGGCCAGAGGGTCTCGATGTCGTAGAAGGCGCGGGTGTTGGGCTCGAAGAGATGGAGGACGACATCGACGAAATCGGCGAGGAGCCAGGTGGCCCGGTCGTCGGCGCTGGAGCGGATGGAGCCGAAGCCGCGCTCGTAGCCGAGGGTCTGGGCGGTCTGGAGCGCGGTGCGCATCTGCCGGTCGCTGCTGCCACTGCCGATGACGATGTAGTCGGTGATGGGGCTGGCGCCCCGGACATCGAGGACGGCGACATCCTCGCACTTGTCGTCGGCGATGGCGCGGGCGAGGTCGATCGCGCAGGCGCGGGCGGCGGCGTCATCGGCAGCGCGGCGGGCATCGCCCGTGGTCTCGAATCTCCCGCGATCCACCCGGCTGGCCATGAACGGGCAGTCTAGGCGCCGGCGGGGGTCTCTACAGTCGGCCCGTGGCGCCTCCCCCTCCCCATTACGTCGATGTCATCATTCCGACCTATCGGCCGCGGCCGGGGATGCTCGCCGAGGCGGTGGCGAGCTCCCTGACGAGCCCGCTGGTGGGGCGGGTGATCGTCGTTGATGATGGGTCGCAGCCGGCGGTAGAACTGCCGGAGGAGATCCTCGGCGCCGTGAGGCGCCCCGAGGAAACGCCCCACGGCGCCGGGGGGCGCCCGGGGCGGGTCGAGCTTCTGCGGCAGGCGAACGCGGGGCCGGGGGCGGCACGGAACCGGGGGCTGGCGGCGTCGAAGGCGCCGTGGGCGCTGCTGCTCGACGATGACGACCTGGTGGCGCCGGAGGGGCTCGAGGCGCTGGTGGAACTGGCGGATCAGCTCGGGGCGGTCGGGGGGGTGGCGGCACGCATGGAGCGATCGGCGGCGGGGGACCGGCCGAAGCCGGCGCCAGCGGAGTGGGCGGGGCGGG
>CAYMJK010000053.1:0-11622 GCA_964390535.1 uncultured Phycisphaeraceae bacterium
GGCGACGCCGACGGGGCGCAGCGCATCATGGATGAGGACCCGGCGGTCGCCGCGGGCATGTTCACCGGGGAGCTGCGCCCCATGCGCCTGTCGCTGCTTCGCGCCCCGGGCATCGACACGAGTCTGCACGAGGCCGATCCCACCGACCGCCGCATCGTCGCCGAGGTGACGGTCGCCGCCCCGCCCGCCGAGTGCTGGGCGAAGTGGACCACCAGCGCGGGCATCGCCTCGTTCCTGACCCCGGCCAGCAACATCGAACTGCGCATCGGTGGGCCGTACGAGATCTACTTCCTCCCCGATGCCCCGCCCGGCGAGCGCGGCTCCGACGGCTGCCGCATCCTGAGCTTCCTGCCCGAGCGCATGCTCAGCTTCGAGTGGAACGCCCCGCCGCAGTTTGCCGAGGTGCGCCAGCGCCGCTCGCGCGTGGTGATTCTGTTCGAAGAGGTCGAAGGCGGCACGCGCGTGCAGCTCACCCACCTCGGCTTCGGCGCCGGTGACGAGTGGGACCAGGTCCACACCTATTTCACCCGCGCCTGGCCGCACGTCATGGACGCCTTTGCGCAGAGCTTCGAGAAGTAATCGCGCAGTGACCGCCGCCACGCAGGCGGCGGCGACGCCGCGCCGGCCTCGCCGCGGGAGCCCCTTCAGCCAAGGACAGGCGTGGTCACGGACCCTTCGGGCGCCGCTCGCCCGCTCCGGAGGCGGGCTTCGCCGGGCCGCGGCTCGCTGCGCGGGATGTCGTCGGGGTGATCAGGGCCGCGCAGCCGTCGGTGGCGTTGCGGCCGGACTCCACCACCTCAGCCAGCGTCGTCGCGCCGAACTCGCGCTCTACCAAATCCAGGGCCCGGTCGATGCGGGCGTGCAGCGGGCACAGCTTGATGTGGGCGGGGTTGCCCAGGGGACACTTGCGGATGCGCGGGATCTCGTCCACGGCGTTGACGACATCGAGCATGGTGATCTGGCCGGGCGGCCGCGCCAGGCTGAAGCCGCCGCTGGGGCCCCGCTGCGAGATCACCAGCCCCCCCACCACCAGGTCGCGCAGCACCTTGGACAGGTAGCCGGCGGGCGCCTGGGTGAGCATCGCCAGCGTCTCGCTGTTGAGCGTCTGCCCGCTGGGGAGCTCCGCGAGGCGGACCATGGCGCGCAGGGCGTACTCGACGGTCTGGGAGATCACGGAGAAGGTTATCCGGTTGTCCGCTATTCGGCGCGGTGGCTGGCAGAAGAGAAGAGGTGTCCTGCGCTTTGCGCGCTCAAGGCTCTTCCGGGCGGAGGACATCGGCGAGGGTGGCGCCCTCGAGCATCGCCTGGATCTCGGTCATGGTGTGATCCAGGCGCTTGTGGAGGAGTTCGAGGGTGTCTGCCCGGGCGCCCGGGCCCGCATCGAGCCGCCGGAACGGATCGACGGCGTTGACGACATCGAGGATGGTGATCTCCTCCGGCGCGCGCGCGAGCGTGAACCCGCCGCGGGGGCCGCGAAAGCTCCTGACCAGCTTCGCCACGACGAGGTCGCGGAGGATCTTGGACAGGTAGCCGGGCGGCACGGCCGTGCGGCCTGCGATGGCGCTGCTGCTGACCGCCGGGCTGTCGAGCGAGGCGAGGCAGATCATCGCGCGCAGGGCGTACTCGACGGTCTGGGAGAACATCACGCGCTCCTTGGGCCGGCCGCTGCGTTGGCGGGGCGACCGGGTCTCACCTGCCCCCATCCTGGCGGCCGCCCATCCGGGCCTCGACCCACGCCTGGCGCGGGGCGGCCAGCTCGGAGTAGCTGAGCATCCGGCCGCCGAATTCCTTCTGGGCGGCCTCCGCGGCAGCGCGGCCGCTGTATGCGGCGATCCCGGACCCCATGGGTGTGAGGATGGCGCTGCTGTCGGTGAGCAGGAAAATGGCATCCTGCGCGGCCAGCCATGCCCGCGTGTCGGCATCGTGGGCGAACACCTCGATGAACGGAATGTCGGCGCGCTCGCGCTGGTAGTCGAGCATGCAGCCGACATCGTCGAAGAGGCAATGCTCGCGGCGGCCCCCCGCCTCGATGAGGGCCGCGCTGGAGAAGCGGTCCTCGTTGATGATCATGCCACACTCGATGCACTGGTCGCGGCCGAGGCGCAGCTCAGGCGGCCCGGCCAACTCGGCCCGCTGGCACGCGGCGATCGCCCCCAGCACGGCGGCGAGTGCAGACGCGGCGGCAAGACGCAGGGTGGGCTTCATATCGGAGACCTCCTGGCAAAGATCGCCGCGGCGAGGGCGAGCGGGAGGATGATCCACGCCGCCAGGCACGCCCCGAAGATCAGGTGCAGATTCGAGCCGTACTCCTCGACGGCGTAGAGACCGGCCGGCCCGAGCACATCCAGCGTGGCGTCCACCGCGTGCAGCGACCACATCTTGAAGACCTGCAGCGGATTGATCAGGCTCAGGGCAAAAAGCTCCTGAATGCGCAGTCGCAGGGCCACGGCGCCGGCCATCAAGGCCAGGTCGGTCACGAAGACCAGCACAAGCCACAGGAAGACCGCCGTGCCGATCGCCACCGACGCCTTGCGCGCCAGCACCGACACCAGCATCCCCAGGCTGAGCATGCCCAGCGCCAGCCCGAACGCAAGCCCCGCCAGCCAGATCAGGCTCGCCGGCCGCGTCGCCTCCCCCGCCCACGCCAGCACCGCCGCGCACGCCCCCAGCCCGAGGCACAGGCACGCGAGAAGCGCGCCGCCAAGACCGAGGTACTTGCCCAGGATGGTCTCCAGGCGCGAGACGGGCTGGGCCAGCAGGTACGCCAGCATGCCGCGTTCGCGGTCCGAGGCGATGGCGCCGGCGCCGGCGGTGAGTCCCATCAGCGGGACGACCAGCAGCACCAGGTTGATCAGCCCGGCGGTCGTGCGCCCGAAGCCGGCGAGCCCGACGCCGCCGCTGGCCATCGCCGAGACGTAGGAGACGCCCAGCCCCAGCGCGGCGAAGGCGATCGTGTACAGCAGGAACCAGCGGCTGCGCACCGCCTCGCGCAGCTCGCGCTTCGCAATCGTGGCGATGTTGCGCATTGCCCGCGGTGGGCGCGCCGCCGAAGCGCGAGGAAGATCGATGACGGTGGTTGACGCGTTGATAGCGGTCATCAATGAACCTCCTGATCGCTGCTTCTGGTCGTGATGATGTCGAAGTCGCGTACGGCGATCCGGGCCTCCGCCAGCACCCGCAGCGGCGCCGCCTTCTGCTCGCTGGGCACGGGGACCAGCAGCCCCACACCGTTGAGCCGCGGCGAGAACCCGCTGTCCCGCAGCGACGCCATCGCCCGGTCGCGGACCTCCGGCTCGATCGCCAGGTGCAGCAGCGCCCCCAGCCCCAGCTTGTGCACGAACTCCCCGGGCCGGACCTCCCCCGTCACGCGCCCGCCATCAAGCATCACGATGCGCTTCGCCAGCGTCGTGACCTCTTCCACGCGGTGGGAGGCAAAGAGCATGGTGCGCCCGGCGCCCGACAGCCGCTTCAGCAGCGCGACGAACTCGTCGCGCCCGCAGGCGTCGAGGCTTGCGGTCACCTCGTCGAGGATCAGCACCGGCGGGTCGCCGAGCATGGCGATCGCCAGCGCCAGCCGCTGCTTCATCCCGCCCGACAGCTCGCGGATCCGCTTGCGATGATGGCCGACCAAACCCACGCGCTGCAGCACATCATCGGTCGAGCTGGCGTCCACGCCCTTGAGCCGGGCGAAGAAGGTGATCGCCTCCGCCACCCGCAGGTCGTCATAGAAGCCCAGCTCCTGCGGCACGTAGCCCACCAGCATCCGGGCCGCCTTGCCGTGCCGCCGCACATCGCGGCCATCGATCTCGATGTTGCCGCGGAAGCGGAGCAGGCCCAGAGCGCAGCGGATCAGCGTGCTCTTGCCGGCGCCGTTGGCCCCCCACAGCGCGACGCTGTCGCCTTCGGGGATGTCAAGCGAGATGTCGTCAACGGCCACGGCCCGGCCGAAGCGCTTAGTAACGTGATCAATGCGGATCATGACCGCCTCCCATCATGCGTTGTGTCCCGCCGCCGGCGAATGCCGCCGCCGTGCGGGCTTGCGACCCAGAGAACCCCGGCGCCGAGGGCCAGCAGCCCCGCGCCGGTCGCGGCCAGTGGCGCCACCGACGCCGATGCGGAGCGGCCGCTGGGGATCGCGACCGGGCCCATCAGCGGGACCTCATCAGTGAACTTCGGCTCGGGGCGCACTGCAGGCAGCACCCGACCCACGAACTCGATCGCCTGCTGGGCCGGGCTGAACAGGAACAGCCGCAAGGACGGCTCGCGGTCCATCATGTTCTCGAAGAGCGTCATCGACTCGTGGACGAAGTCGCCCACGCCGTCGCTATCCTCGTCGTAGCCGGTGTAGTCGCTCCAGAAGTTGCCGCGGTCGCCCGC
The DNA here is from genome assembly GCA_964390535.1 of uncultured Phycisphaeraceae bacterium. Taxonomy (GTDB): domain Bacteria; phylum Planctomycetota; class Phycisphaerae; order Phycisphaerales; family UBA1924; genus CAYMJK01. Next base: position 4,378 of record CAYMJK010000053.1, read on the forward strand.
CCAGAACTGGTTGCCGCTCAGGTCGCCGCGCCCGGCCACCGAGACCTGCTCGATGTTGTCGATGAAGTTATTGCCCGCGATCTCGTTGCCCCGGGCGGATGGCAGGAACGTGAAGCCGATGTCGTTCCAGGCGATCGTGTTGCCGGTGAACAGCCCGGGCTGGGCGGTGGTGAACGGCGAGCCGTCGATGTACACGCCCACGCGATTGGCGGCGATGATGTTCTCGCGCACCGTGAAACGATCGGTCTCCTTGAGACCGATGCCGTACCCGCTGGGACCGCGGTTGCGCAGCAGCCGGTTCCCCCGCAATTCCACCCCGGCGCTGTACATGAGATAGATGCCCACCGAGTTGCCGCGGAGCGTGTTGTCCTCAATGGTCACCTCGTCGCTGAACATGAGGTGCAGCCCGTAGCGGCAGTCATAGCTTTCATTGCCGCGGATGACCACGCCGGTCGAGTACCACAGAATCGCGTCGCGGCCATCGTGGATCACATTGCCCTCGACGAGCGTGTTGTCGGAACGCCACAGCCGGAGGCCATCGCCGCGTCGAGCGATGTCCAGCTTCTTCCCGCCGATGCGGTTGCCCCGGATCACGCTGCCCGGCGCCGCCTTCAGGTCGATTCCGAACAGAATGTTCTCCAGCGTGTTGTTCTCGATCACCGCGCGGGGGGCCAGGACGCGGATCGCCGCGTTCTCCTGGTCCAGGTCGATGCCCGTGTTGCGGATGGTGAACCCGCGGAGGGTGACATCCGGCGCTGTGATCTCGACGATGTCACCCGTGCCGCCGCCATCGAGCACCGCCCCCCGCGGCGCCACCAGCGACAGCGGCCGGTCGATGCGGATGAGTTCGCGGTACACGCCCGGCGGAATCTCGATCGTGTCGCCATCGGCTGCCGCGGCGATAAGGCGGCCGATGGTGCCGAGCGGCGCATCGGGCGCCGCTGCCGCGGACGCTGCGAGAGCCTTCGGCGCCGCGTGCTCGGCGTCGCCGGTCTGCCCGCGGGCCAGCCCCGCCGCGGCGGCAAGAGCCAGGCCGCCAGCCAGCACGCGCTGGCCCCGGAATGGTCTGAGCCCGCGGTTCACGCCTGGTCTCCTCGCTCGCCAGCGCTGCGGACCAGCGGCCGGTACGCCCGCCGGTGGAAGTAGAACCCGACGATCGTCAGCACAGCGCACCCCACCGCCGCCCAGTACCCGTAGCCGAGATCGGCGTAGGTACGGAACTGGCCGATGCCGCCCTCGCCGAGCACCGTGGGTGTGAACGGCTCGATGGCGCTGGAGAGCGGCGCTTCGGGATCCAGATTCTGCCCGAAGTGGGCCATCCAGAACTGCAGATCCACGAGGAAGCCGATGGGGGAGCCGATCGCCGGCAGCGCCAGCAGCACCGCCCACTTCGTGTGCACGAGGGCGGCGCCCTCGACGAGCAGCACCATGGCGATGATCAGCCAGATCGACATCTGCCGCTCCATCGCCGCGGCCTCGCCCAGCGGACGCATGCCGATGTAGTGGTTCAGGTTGTCGATCTCCTTCACGTCGCCCTCGAGGTGGTTGACGTAGGCGGTCAGGAAGAGCCCATCGGGATACTGCGGCGCATCCAGCTCCATGTGCCAGTACGGCAGGAAGATGGAAACCAGCAGCAGCACGCGGGCGAGCATGAAGATGAACGTCGGCGTGAGATAGCGGAGCTTGTGGGACCGCAGCGTCTCGCTGGGAACGCGAGGGCCGATGAACTGTTCCAGGAGGCGTGTCACGGGGGGCTCCAGTCGTGTGTGCAGTCGCGGCGAGCGAAATTCAGGTGGTGGCCCGGGCCGTCGCACCGATCCCTGGCCACCGGCCATCCGGAAAGCCCGCCGAGGGCTTTCGCCCCGGGCGGATGAAGAAGGGGGTCAGTTGCCGCTTGCGGGCTTCACGCGCAGGTAGCCGGCCATCTCCAGGTGCAGCGCCGAGCAGAACTCGGTGCAGTAGAACGGATACGTGCCGGCCGTGTCGGCGATGAACTTGAACTCGTAGAACTCGCCCGGCTCGAGCGACAGGTTGATGTTGTACCCGCCAATGCAGAAGCCGTGGGTCGCGTCCATGGCGGTCTCGGTCGAGACGATGCGCCACGTCACCTCGTCACCCTCCATGACCTCCACGTGCTCGGGCACGAAGTGGCTGCGGATGGCCGTCATGTTCACGGTGACCTTGTTCCCCTCGCGAGTCACGCCCTCGTTGCCCTTGCGCGGGGCACGGAGGTCCACCCGCTGCGTGTGCGGGTTCCAGCCCGTCTCGGGATAGGTCGTCCAGCTCTTGAGCTTGTCGGCCTTGATGATCTGCCCGTAGTGCGGCTCGCCCACGCCGATCGGCATGTCGTAGATCACCGGCATCGCGGCGCCGGGCTCGGAGATGTCCAGAAGCTGGAAGTTCTGCGGCAGCAGCGGGCCGGTCGGCAGGTAGCGATCCACCGACCACTTGGACATCGAGATCAGGTATCCGCCGTCGGGGGTGGCCGAGTCGCCCTCCGCGGTCGCGAGGTGGCCGATGTTGTAGTGGACGGGGGTCTTGGTGACCAGCTTCCACGGCTGGTCGCGGTTGAGCGAGGCGTAGTCGCCGCCGAGCGTCCAGCGGGCGACCGCCGAATCCAGGAACAGCGAGGTGTAGGCATACCCCTTGTCGTCGAACTGCGTGTGCAACGGGCCGAGGCCGACTTCGACCTGGGCTTCCATCACGGCGTCGAAGTCGAGCACCGGAATGCCGTAGGGATCGTGCCCGCTGTAGTTGCTGCTGGCGATGGCGCTCCGGATCTTCTCGATCGAGTACACCGTCACGTGCGGGTCGAGCTTGCCGGAGACGACCATGTACTCGCCGCCCGGCGTCACATCCACGCCGTGGGGGCTCTTGGGCTCGGGCGCGAAGTGCAGCAGACCCTCGGCGATGCTCGTCTGCATCGTGATCACCGGGAAGCCCTTGACCTGCTCCACCTTGCCGGCCTTGAACACCGCCTCGGCCTTGCGCCAGTCGATGATGTGCATGTAGTCCATGTCGCGCTTGCTGGCGCCGGCCTCGAACGGCGGGTTGCCATCCTCCACGCCGCCCGTGGCCATCTCGACGTTGAACGAGTTCATGAACACGAACCCGTCGCTGGCGCCCTTGCCCGCGTCCGACAGATCCTGCCAGTAGGGCGGGAGCTCCAGCGCGAACGACGCCTCCTCGTCGATCCGGCCCTTCTCACGATCGAACTTCCAGAAGGTCACCATCCCGCGGTAGGACTCCTCGTACTCCTCGATCGGGGCGTACCCGTACCCCAGCGGGCTGGCGTACTGCCCGCCCTCGACGATGTACTCGGTGTTGGGCGTCACGAACGTGCCGCCGTGGTCGCTCACCGACAGCGGGTTCTTCACGATCTGCTTGGTCTCCCAGTCGCGCAGATCGATCACCGCCACGCGGGCGTTGGCCTTGTCGCCGATGAACAGGAACTGGCCGTCGTAGCTGCCGTCGGTCTCCGACAGCCCCGGATGGTGCGTGTCGCCCCAGTTTACGGGGCGCCCGTCGATCTTCAGCGATTCCAGCACCGGGTCGTCCATCCCGCCAAACCCGTACCCCTGCCACGATTCCGGCGTAAAGACGGCGATCGACCGCAGCAGGCGCATGCTCGGCACGCCGATGGCAAAGACCTGACCGCTCTGCCCGCCGCTGGCGAACATCACATACTCGTCGTGGCGGCCGCTGGGCGTGAACGTCTTCGCCGCGGCGAGCAGATCGTCCAGGTTCAGCTTCCGGTCGTTGGCGATCTTCGTGAGCTGCTGCATCTGCGCGGGTGTCAGTTCCAGCGGCGCCTGCTCCTCGGCCGCCGGGCGGCGCCGGCGCCGGTTCTGCGCCATGGCGTCGGTTGTGAACGCCTCCATCGCGATGACTCCGAGCATCATCGCGAGCACGGCTCCGGCGCCGGTGCGAGTGCGATTCCGTTGCTTTCTCATCGTGTATCTCCGGTCGAAACGTGGTGATGATGCCCGCGGTCGCGCGGGTGGTTCGTTCTGTTCTTACTGCGCTTCCGCTGCCGCCCCGGCCTGGGGGTCCAGCGAGCGCAGGAAATCGATGATGTCCCAGATGTCGTCTTCCGAAAGCGCCGGATTGCCGCCCTTGGGAGGCATCGCGATGCCCGTCTTGCTCTCCGGATCGCTCGGATCGCGCCCCCGCTGGATGAACGCGAGCAGCGCCTCATCGTCCAGCCCCCGCAGGAACTCGCTGTTGACGAGATCCACGCCGAGGCTCGGCAGCCCGCGGGCATCCTTGCCGTGGCACGAGGCGCACGAGGTGGCAAACAGCTTCCGCCCGCTGGCGATGTACGCGGCCAGCTCGGCGTCGCCCCCAGCGGCCTCCAGATCCGCCGCCGCCTCGTCCTCGGTCGTCTCGACCTCGGCGATCACCATCTCCGGCAACTCCGGCATGCGCCGCGGATCCTGCAACCCCCGCATGTACACCACCAGCGCGCTGAGTTCATCGTCGCTCAGATCCGGATTCCCTGCGCGAGGCGGCATCGGCGGCAGGGCCTCGGGGCGGCCCGTGACCAGGAACGCCAGCAGGTCGCCGTCGCTCTGCTGCGCAACGAAGTCGCTGGTCGTCAGATCGCGGCCAAGGCCCATGACGCCCTTGGCGTCCGCGCCGTGGCACGCCACGCAGTTAGTGTGGAAGAGATCGCGGCCGAGCGTCGCGACATCCAGCGGGAGCGCTTCCCCCGCTGGCGCCGCGATGAGGTTTTCGTGAGCCAGCCCCGCCTGCACCACCGCCTGGTACGCCGCCTCGCGGGCGGCCCACTCGCCGTGGATGCGCCGGGCGCCGAGGCCGACGATCGGCGCCGTGATCGCCGCGGCCCAGAGGAAGGCGATGCCGACCTCGCGGGCGCCGCAGCCCTTCGGATTCCGCCGCCGCCGGCGCCTGCGGCTCGCCGGCTTTCCAGTGCGCTTGCTGTGACCGTTGAGCGCCTGCTCGGCCGCGTGGGCCTCGGTGTCGGGACGCGTCGGGCGGGGTGGGGTCTGGACGATCATCTCGTGTCCTCGTTAATAATGGAGATCTAGATAGTTTTATCGTTCATTCGCCGCCGGTCAATGAATCGGGGTCAAAAATCCGCCATCTCCGCGCTCTCAGGCTGTCACTTGCGAGCATGATGCCCGATAACTAGACGGATCCCCGGCCCCGCCATTCGTCTGCTCCCGCTGGAAGACACGCCAGTCGAAGGCGTCGATCAGGGCCGTGACCAGTTCGTGTGCGGGAGCGGCGGCGCCCAGCCGCAGGGCGTGGGCGATCACCTGGCGATTGAGCTGGCCGACCTCGCTGACCCGCCCGGCCCGAATGTCCTCGACCATGCTCGGCGTGTGAGCTCGGGCGCTCTCGAGCATGCTCCAGAGCCGATCAAGCGGCGCCGGGCCGAGGTCGATCGCCTCCCGCATCGCTACGACCACGCCTTCATCCAGCAGGCGCCCAACGATCGCCCGCGCAGGCGAGTCGAGAACCTCCCCCACCGACGCGTTAGTGAGGGCGGCAACGGGGTTCATCGCGGCGTTGGCGATGCCCTTGATCCAGACCAGCGGCTCGATGTCTTCCACCACCTGGGCCTCGAGGCCCCCCGCGGTCATGAGCGCGGCCATCTGCTCGCACGCCGGGCGGAACCGGGGGTTCAGACACCCGATCGCGTGCGGCGGGCGCGACAGGGTGATGTCCACCGCGCCATCGGCCGCCAGCAGCGCGCCGTAATTGAGGACCATGCGCAGCACGCGCGGGTCGCCGAGCCGCTCGATCAACTGCCGCCCGGGCTCGATGCCGTTCTGAAAGCTCACCACCAGCGGCGCGCCGGGCTGGTCGCCGAGCGTCTTCATGAGCGGGCGCAGCTCCGCCGCGACGGCGTCGATCGCCGTCGTCTTCGTTGCCACGAACACGGCGCTGACGCCGCCGAACTGCGCCAGATCCGCGATGCGCGCCACCACATCCGGCCGGGATGCGGCCTTGCCCCGCACGATCGCGCCATCCCGCTGCAGCAGCGCGGCCCGGGCGGGATTGCGACAGACGATCGTTACCGGCGCCCGCTGCCCAAGGGCTGCAGCGAGGCTCACACCCATCGCGCCAGCGCCGATCACACCAATCCGCCCGGGCCGCCAGGACAAGACCTCGCTCATGACGCCCCTCCGCGCGAAATGCCGCGCGCGATTCGCGGCAGCGCGCGGGCTGTATTCGCTCCTTGCGACCTCGCCACGACTCGCTCCGATCACGAAGCCCGGGCCGAGACCGTGGCCCGCTGTGCCGATTGCTCCCTGCGTTCGTTGCCGCGTTCGCTGCGGGCCGCGGGCCGGAACCGCGCCTGGAAGAAGCGCAGATGCTCCGGCTCATACGTGATCTCGAGCCCCTCCACCTGCTCGGCGTTCTCGTACACTTCGATCACAGACTCGGCGACCACATCCATGTGCGCCTGCGTGTACACCCGGCGCGGGATCGTCAGCCGGATCAGCTCCAGCGACGGGTACAGGTTGGCGCCGGTCTCCGGGTCGCGCCCCGCCGACACCGCCCCCCGCTCCATCGCCCGCACCCCCGACTCCACGTAAAGAGCGCACGTCAGCGCCTGCGCCGGGAACTGCTCCCGCGGCAGATGCGGCAGGAATCGCGCTGCGTCGACGAACACCCCGTGGCCGCCGATCGGCCTGGCGACGGGCACGCCAGCGTCGATCAGCTTGCGGCCGAGGTACTCCACCTGTCCGACCCGGGCCCGGATGTGGTCCTCCTGCACCGACTCGCCGATCCCGATCGCTATCGCCTCCATGTCCCGCCCCGCGAGCCCGCCGTAGGTGTGCAGCCCCTCGTATACCACTACGAGGCTGCGGGCCTCCTCGAAGACCTCCTCGTCGAACGTGGCCAGGAAGCCGCCGATGTTCGTGAGGAGGTCCTTCTTGGCGCTCATCGTCGAAGTGTCCGTGTGCGAGCACATCTCGCGCAGGATCTCGGCAACGCTCTTGTCGGCGTAGCCGTCCTCGCGCTGCTTGATGAAGTACCCGTTCTCCACGGCGCGCGTCGCGTCCAGGGTGACCTTGATGCCGTGCCGCTGCGTAAGCTCGCGAACGGCCCTGAGGTTCTCCATCGAGACGGGCTGGCCGCCGGCCATGTTCACCGTCACGGCGACGCTGATGTACGGGATGTTGTCGGCCCCGACGCGCTCGATCAGCGCCTCCAGCTTCCCGAGGTCCACGTTACCCTTGAAGGGTAGCTCGATCGCGGGGTCGTGGG
>CAYMJK010000054.1:0-5110 GCA_964390535.1 uncultured Phycisphaeraceae bacterium
ATCGCGGGCAGCGCCGAGATCGGCGCCGGCTGCGCGCACGACCTCCGCAAGCTCGCGGGCCTCTGCGACGATCGCGCCGAGCGAGCCGGGCGCCGGAGCGCCGCTTTCGTCGCGGGCATCCAGCGCAGCGCCCTGGCGGCAGATGGCATCCAGGCGATCGACATCGGGCAGGGCGGTCGCGGCAGCCCGGCGGAGGGCGTCGAAGCGCTCCTGCAGGCCGTCGGCCTCGCTCGTGGCGCGCTCGATGAGCGGCGCCATCTGCGCATCGAGCCGGGCGAGCGTTCGGTCGGCCTCGGCCCGGCCGTGGTCCAGATCGGCCTCGATGCGCCGGGCGCCCTCGTCAAGCCGGATGCGGATGAGCTGCTCGGCCGCCTCGGAGAGCTCGTCCACCCGGGCGGTGGTGTCGCGCGTGGCGCCGATGACGCGGTCCACTGCGGCCTGTCCCGCCTGGTTGACCTCGTCACGGGCGGCATCCGCGCTGCCGCGGATGCGGCCGAGGGTCTCGCCAGCGAGGGTTTCCAGCTCCTCGCGGGCGCTCACGGCGCCGGCAAGGGCCTCCTGGCCGGTCCGGCGGAGCGTGGCGACGGCCTCGTCGGCGGCGGTATCGATCCGGGCGAGGGCGATGGCGAGAGCGTCGTCGATGCGGGCCTGGAAGGAGGCGAGCTTGCCGCGGGCCATCTCGTCGAGCTTGAGATCGGCGTCGGTGACGGCGCGGGTCTGCTCGGCGGCCTGGCGGGCGAGGCGTTCGAGGTCGGCGAGCTTGACGTCGAGGGCGGCGCTGGCGCGGGTGGCCCGCTCGAGGCGGGCGTCGATGGCGGGGGCGGCGTCGGCGAGGGTCTTGAGCGCCCGCTGAGACTCGACGGCGCGCCGGGTGAGGGCCTCGCCGGCGCCGGTGGCGCTCTCGATGATCTCGCGCAGGAGCGCAGCGAGCTGATCGAACGTCGCCTGATCGAGGACGCGCGGGGCGAGGAAGACCTGCTCGGCCTTCCGGCCGAGGGGGCCGGTGTCGGCGCGGCGGGATGTGGAGGTGGAGGCGCTCATACAGCGGATCGCGCGGGGCGCGCGACACCGGTGGGATCGGACGGGGGGTGGGGCGGGCTTCAGAATCCGGCGCCCGGCCCGGCGCGGAGCGGCGGGCCACCCGGGGCGGCCACTCGTGGGCCTCAGAACGCGAAGATCACGCCGGCGTAGATCATCACCGCCTCCCGCGACGGGTTGCGGATGTCCCCGGCGACGCGGGCGTTGGAGATGTGGCGCCAGCGCACGCCCAGCTCCAGCCGAGAAGATTGGGTGAGCGCCCGGGTGACGCCGGCGCCGACGGTCGGCAGGAAGTTGAGCGATGTCCCGCCATCCGGGACGTTCGGGCTGGCGAGCATCAGGCCGAAGCCGGTCTCGCCGTAGACCGACCAGTCCGGGGTGCTGATGAAGTGCCAGCGGAGGCGATGCGAGACGGTGAGGCCGAAGGCGTCGCGTCCGACCTGATCGAACATGGACCCCCCCAGCTCGATCGACGTTTCGACGTTCTCGAAGAGGAACCACGAGAGGCCGGCGTAGGCGGCGCCCTCCTTGTTGTCGCCGAAGTCGTTGGCGTAGCCGAGGCCGAGCGTCACCCAGAGGGAGTCGGCCTCGCCGTACTGTCGGGGCCGCTCGCCGAGCAGTTCGAGGGCGATCCGGGTGGCCTCGGCGTCGGGCGCCTCCGCCGGCGCGGCAGGCTCGGACCCCAGGCCCCCATCCTGCGCGATGGCCAGCGGGGCCACGACCGCCGCGGCGAGGGCGCAGGTGAGGGCCGGGACGAGTGGCGAGCGCGGTCTGCGGGGGGGGTGGGCAAAGCCGCAGAGGATACCCCGCTGCGCTGGGGACGCCGAACCTCCGAGCGGCCAGCGCACAAAAAAACGGGGCGGGCTCGCGCCCGCCCGCCCCCTCTCCATGCCGGCTGTCGTCAGGGGCAGCCGGCGGCGAACTCGTTCTGGAAGCAGAGGAAATCGAAGAAGCTCAGCGTTCCGTCGCCGTCGCAGTCGGCCGCCGGGTCGCCGGCGCCGAACGCGTTCTGGAAGCAGAGGAAGTCGAAGAAGTCGAGCTGCGCATCCTCGTTGCAGTCGGCGTAGCAGACGTTGACCACGCCGGGGTTCAGCTCCATTCGGTCCTCCGCCTGCGACTCGAGCAGATACTCCAGCCCCCAGTCCTCGAACCAGAACTCCTTGACATCGGCGCCGGGGCTGCTGACCAGGGCCCGGACGGCGCCGTCTCTCACCTCCAGGCGGACCTCGTCATCAGGCCCCCAGACGCCCGGATTCTCGCCGAGGCCGCCGTAGCCGGCCTCGAGGATCCAGCCGTCGCGCCCCAGCTCCCACTGCGCCGGCCGCGCCGGCGTCGGGGGCACGCCGGTCAGGTAGTCACGGACGATGTCCGCGGCTTCGGGGGCGTCGATGGTCCACCCAGCGAGATGCCCGCTGAAGCTGCGTGACAGGGCACGGGCTTGCCCCGGCGGAAGATCCACGAGCTCGTCGCCGCCGAAGTTGACGCTGATGGCGCCGGGGGTGTAGGCAAAGTACCCGCTGAACCGGTCGTAGCGCGACTTGCTCTCATCGGGGGTGATGAGGTTCTTCGGGTCGGTGATGGGCTGCCCGGAGTCGTCGGTGGTCCGGACCGGGGCGGCGCCGGGCTTGTGCGACCACGTGCGGTCGGCGTTACGCCGGATCCAGTGGTAGTCGATCCGGAAGATGATGCAGACCTGTCCGCTCGGGTACTCGATGACGCGGGTCACGGGGACGTAGCCGATGACCAGGGCGACGACGCACTCGCCGGGCCTCGCGCCGCCGGGGTCGCTGAGCTTGCGCAGCCCATCCTTGACGGCCCCATCGGTGACCCACTTCTCGTACTTGTCCAGGGTCGGGGCGGGGCCCTTGTAGATCAGGCTCGGCGGCGAGCCGCACTGGCGCCGGTACATCTCGCTGCGGGACAGCGGGAACGGGTCCCGGAACCCGCCGCCGCGTCCGGGCTGGGCAAACTTGCCGTTCTGCACGTTGGTGGCGTGGTTGTAGCAGTTGTTGCGCCCCTGGTTGTCGGTCCCCTTTGTCGTCGGCTTGTTCCATTTGCCCGTCTCCGCCGAGGGCGGATCGGCGAGGGCCGCGGCCGGCAGTGCGGCGAGGGTGGCAAGCAGGCAGCCTGCCCCGATTCGGAATGTGTCGGACCTGATGTTCATGCTGCTGCTCCTGTGGTTGTGGGACCGACCGGTCCCGGTTCACAGGTCCACGCGAGAAGGGCGCAGCAACTCCCAACCACCCTCGGAAAAAAATCTGGCGGGTTGGCGGTCTGCCAGGGACGCTCAGGAGCCGCCGCGGGCCTCGGCGGCCCGGGCCCGCCAGGCGGTGGCGTCGGCCGGCCGCTCGGACCGCTCGCAGAGGGCCGCGAGCGATTCGGCGATCCCGATGCGGCGCTCGGGGAAGTCGGCGTACAGGGCGAAGGCCTCGACGAGGGCCGCCTCCGCCGCATCCAGGTCGCCTTCGCCGAGGCGGGCCTGGCCGAGCGAGAGCAGGGCGCCGCGGAGGCTGACCGACCGGCTCTGCGGCGTGCTTCGGGCGAAGTCGATCGCCTGCTGGGCGTAGCCGGCGGCCTCGGCGAATCGCTGCGCCTCGAGGGAGACCCGGGCCAGTTGCTGGGCATCCTGGGCGCAGGTGAAGTGGTCCGGTCCGTGGAGCGCCAGGTGCACCTGGCGTCCCCGCTCGAGATACTCGATCGCCTCATCCAGCCGCCCGGCGCCGTGGTGGGCCTGCCCGAGGAAGTAGAGCACGCGCCCGGTCTCGAAGCTGTTCTCGCCGTGGCGCGCGCTGAGGTCCGCCCACAGCGACAGGCCCTCCTGCACGGCGTCGTCGTACCGTTCCTGGCGCATCAGGCAATCGACCAGGTGCTCGCGCGCGGTCCGGCGCAGCGCGTCGGCGCCCGGCCGATCCTCGGGTCGCGGAGCGATGGACCGGCGCAGCAGGGACTCGGCGCGGGCCAGCTGATCCGGCTGCTCCTTCAGCGCGACGCCGAGCAGCCACTGGGCCTTGGCTGCCGCTGGCGACGACTCGCCCGCCTCCGCAATCACCGCCTGCAAGGTCTGCTCATACAGGGCGATCGCCTCGGGGCTGCGCCACGTGAGCACATGCGCGTAGCCGATCAGCTCGGTCAGATCAAGCGTGATCTCGTGGGCGAAGCCGAGTGATGCGCCGGCGATCTCGAGCGCCTCGCGGGCCATCGCCAGGCCACGATGATCCCCGCGATGAAACGCGAGCTGCGCCTGCTGATAGCGCACGCGCAGGCCGATGGCGCCCTCGGTCTCGCCGATCTGCTCGCAGATCGCCCACGCGTCGCCGAGGGCCCGATGGGCGTCGTCGTAGCGCTCGAGATGCAGATACGAGTCGGCGACGCTGGTGAGGATCTGCGCGCGCACCCGCGGCCGATCGGGGAACCACGCCTCGAGTTGCCCGGCCGAATGCGCCAGCAATTCGCTGAGCGGCGGGTCCACGCCGAGTTGCGGCGGCAGATTCGCCTGCAGCACCGTCTCGGTCAAAAACGCCAGCGCGTCGCGGCTGAGATCGGCCTCCACCAGCGCCCGGCGCCGGGCATCCTCGGCCCGCAGCAGGGCCGCGAGCGGGATGGCGGTGGTCGCCAGCAGCGTCAGCGCGATCACCGCGCTGGCGATGGCCGCCGGCCGGTGGCGCGACACCAGCTTCCGCAGCCGGTAGATGGCGGTGGGGGGACCGGCCTCGCCCGGCTCGCGGGACAGATATCGGCGCACATCCGCGCCCAGCGCGCTGGCCGCGGCGTAGCGGCGGGTGCGGTCCTTCTCCATCGCCCGCATCACGATCCAGTCGAGTTCACGCTCGATGCGCCGGGCCGGGCCACGCCGGCGCCCGGCATCCCGCTGCAGGCGCGCGCTCGGGGGCGGCGGATCGACTTCGCGGATCAGCCGCTGCATCTCGGCGAAGCTGCATTTGCGCAGTGTCTCGGGGTCGTGCGGGAGGGCGCCGGTGAGCAGTTCGTACAGCAGCGCGCCGAGCGCGTAGACGTCGGTGCGGGTGTCGATGTCGACGCCGGACATCTCCGCCTGCTCCGGGCTCATGTACCC
>CAYMJK010000055.1:0-2675 GCA_964390535.1 uncultured Phycisphaeraceae bacterium
CAGCTCTACCTGCGCGAGCTGCGACTCGACCCCGGCGACATCGACACCATCCTCGATCTCGCCGAGCTACTCGTCGAGATGAACCGTCTGCCCGAGGCTCGCGAGAAGTACGCCCGCGTGCTGGAGATGGAGACCGACAACGCGGATGCCCACTATGGCCTCGCGCAGGTGGCCGAGCAACTCGGCGACCTGAAGCAGGCGGCAACGCATTACGATGTCACGCTGCGGCTGGATCCGGAGTTCTCGGAGGCGCGGCGCCGGCTGGCCCGGCTGCTCATCGCGCGCGGCCAGGGGCAGGATCGCAGCGCCGCTCTCGATCTGCTCGGGCGCGAGGTCGCCCAGTTCCGGCGCAACCCGGATGACATGGCGCCGGGCGAGCTTGATGAACTCGGCCTGCTGCTGCTGGATGCCGGCGCCCCGGGCGAGGCGATCCGCATCTTCCGGCGCCTGACGGAGATCACGCCGGACGAGTCGCAGGCGTGGCGCCGGCTGGGGCTGGCGCAGTTCCACGCGGGCAATCGCAAGGCGGGAATGGACGCCTGCCGCCGGGCCATCCGGCTCGACCCGCGCAGCGTCCCGGCGATGCACAACCTCGCCCTCGCCCTGATGCGCGAGCGGCAGTGGCTGCGGGCCCGTTACTGGGTCGAGCAGGCCTTGCGCGTGGATCCCGAGGACGCGTCACTGCGGCGCCTGCGGATGCAATTGCGCCTGCAGGCGGCCCTGGTCTCGGCCCGCTGGCTGGGGCTGGAGTTCTTCCTGCGCCGGCGGGCGATCCAGCCGGATCTGGCGCGGGAGTAGGCAACTCCTCGAGGCAGGAATGCGGAGGGCGCAGAGGGAGCGCAAGGGACGCAGAGTGGAGAAGCCGGCGGGCTCGACTTCTTCGACTTCCTGGGCTCTCAGAACGCCTTCGCTGCGGGGTGTTCCGCGTGCGGGCGGCGGGTGGGGCGGCGGTTTAAAGCTGCTCCATCGCCTGCGATCGGACGAGCTTCGCCGCAACCGCTCGACCCTGACGTCGGGATTGTGCTTTGAAGAGTTCCACCATTGGGGGCGAGCGGATGGAGTGGGCGGGATGAGGTGGCGGAGATGGCGCCACTGGGCCGTTTCTCCCTGCGCCGCGGGCAGTGCTTGCCGATAGGTGGACAGTGAGCAAGACGTTCCGACAGTTGGAAGCCAAGTACGGCTACGAGAACGATGAGCCCCACGGTGATTCGCCACTCGAGCTCTGGTACGAGCGTGTGCGAGACACCCCGCTCACAGCATTCCCCCCAGGCGGGCTTGCGCGAGCGTGTCGGCAGAAGCTGTTCTCAACCGAAGTTGCTGCGATTGCGCTGGACATGCTCGAGGAGGACGTGTGCGCGGGCGACCTCTACGAGGGGGAGTTGCTCTCAGCCATGATCGGCCTGGGCTGGGAGTTCTGGCGAAGCCACGAAGCGTTGGATCGCCTTGTACCGATTCTCGAGGATGCGGTCCGTGCAGAGGAGATGATGAGCGAGGTGACCGTCGAGGCGGCAGACTTTCTCAGGCAGCTGCGTGACGGGCTCTCGTGATCGCAATTGGGCTCTGTCCCGAGCTTGCGCTCGGGGCTCCTTTGTCGGACTCGCTGGATGCGCGGCGCCTGATGTGTGATCGGCGCCGCACTGCCCGCCGCTTGCGCGGCTGCGTTCCCTCTTACCATCTGATCTCTGTTCCGCGTTCCTCTGCTGCCTCTGCTCGCTCTGTGTTCTGCTTTTCGTTCGGCGCCGTTACCTCGGGAACCGCCCCTCGACAGGTCCGATGCCAGGCACACCCGCCGGCTGGTCTTGGTACCAGTAGGCGACGGAGGCGATGTCGTCGGCGAGGGGTTGGTACTTTTTGTGGGGCCACCAGCCGAGGGCCTGGACGGTGACGCGGAGGTCCTGGTGGAAGCGGATGGGGTCGGGGATGTGCCAGCGGTAGAGGCCGTGGGCGGGGGGGCGGGGGCCGAGTTTGGGGTCGGCCTCGTAGACGGCCTGCGGGTAGCCGAGGTAGGGGGTGGTGTAGGTTGTCGGGCGCATGTCGCGCTCGTGATCCATGACGAAGCCCCATGCGCCGCCGAAGTAGTCTTCGGTGCCGGTGCCGCAGATGGTGGGGGCAGCGCTGTCGCCGTCGGAGGGGTCGCCATCGATGAAGAACTTGACTTCGCCCTCGCCCCACCACATGGTGGAGAGCTGGTTCCAGACGAGATATGTGCCGGCGTAGTGGCCGCGGCCGGTGATGCCCTCGGCGATGATGTGCTCGGGGTTCTCGCGGGTTGTGGTTGAGCGGCGCCAGGAGGCGTGGAGATAGCCTGCGTCGTCGGGGACTTCCTGCTCGGCCCAGGTGATCTGGAAGAAGAACTCGCTGATGGTGTCGGGGCCGTCGTTGGTGACCTGGATGCGGATGCGCTTGCGGAAGGGCATGGGCCAGTAGCTGTTCATGCCGCCGAGGGGGTTGACCGCGATGGGGATGGAGCTGATGAGGGAGCGGCCGTCGATGCCGTTGGCGAAGAAGTCGCCGAGGGGGACGCAGATGCTGGGCTGGTCGCTGTCGTCGTAGAAGACTTCGAGGCGGATCCAGCGGTGCACGGAGCGGAGGACGGTGATCCAGATGTGCTGGATGGCGCCGGGGCCCTCGATGTCGGCGAGGGTGAACGTGCGGCCGGGGGCGAAGTTGCGCAG
>CAYMJK010000056.1:0-6010 GCA_964390535.1 uncultured Phycisphaeraceae bacterium
CCCTCCTGCTGCAGGAACTTGTTGCTGAGCAGCGGCCAGATGACCGCCTGCATCGCCCGCGGGTCGCCGCGGACGAGCGTCGGCTCATCCACGCGGTCGACGAGGATGATCATGCCGGCATAGCCGAGGGGGGCGAGGACCTCGCGCAGGCGGGCCAGCATGGCGTATCGCGATTCGTCGCCATCGGAGAGGGGCGCCAGCGAGCCTTCCAGGGCGGCGGGATCGACCTGGGCGAGCGAGGCCTCCAGCGAGCCCTCGGCCCGCGGCATGATCCGCAGGCGCCGACGGATGCGATGGGCCTTGCGGCGCAGCGACCACCGATCCACCACGAGCCGCTTCAGCAGCAGCGCGCCCCAGAAGGCGAGCGCCGCGAGGATCGCCGCGAGCCAGAGCGGGTCCTGGCTCCACTGGCCGAAGTACCACCACGCGGCGAGCACCGCCAGGGGGACCACCCAGCCGACGCTGGCGAGCAGCGTCCACAGGGCTCGGCCGTGCGGCGCCGCGATACCGAGGGCGCGGCGGAGGCGGCCGGTCCGCTGGTCGGCGTGCTGCGAATTGTCGTAGATCGCCTGCAGCAGGAGCATGTCGCGGCGGAGGGCGCGGCTCATGCGGCGGAGGATGCGCCGGGTGTCCTTCGGGAGCTGCACCTCGCCGCCCTGGGCGCCGAGGAGGGCATCCGTCACGGGGGGGACGGCGGTGGCGAGGATGGCGTCGATGTGATCGACCAGGCGCAGCCGCTCGAGCGAGGCGACGGGGTCCTTGCCGCCCATGCGCTCGTGGAAGTGATCGAGGAAGACGTTGAGATCGTCGTAGGCGACGAGCAGGATCCTGGCGTGGGGGTTGGCGCCATTGTGGGCGCCGATGCGCCGGGCGATCTGCAGCCGGATGGCGGTCTTGCCGCTGCCCTTTTCACCGAAGACGATGCTGGTTGCGGGGCGGTTGAGGTCGCCGAGGACCTTCTCGAAATCGGAGTGCTCGGTCCCGCCCGCCGGGGCGGCGGCCCCGTTCGTCCCGGGCGCCTGTCCGAGGGAGAGGCGGGCAAAGACCTCGTCGCGGCGCGCTTCCTCGGCCCGGAACGGGTTTTCCCGCACGCTCCAGTGCTCGAGGAACTGCCCGACGTTCATGCCTGCTCCACTGCTAGCCGGGGGCCCGACCGATGACGAACCGAATCGCGAACCGGCGGATTGTTCGCGGCCCGAGTGGCCTTGTCACCCGCGGGATGGACGGGCCTGAGGATGCGGGCCGGCGCTCTTCGCCCCGGAGGGGCCCGCGCCGGTAGCCACGGGCCAGCCCGCGGAGCGGGTGCAGCCCGTGGAAAGAATCGCATTCGATGCGCCGCCCCAGCGGGGCACGCGCCGCAGGCTGCGCTTGCCCCTCCGGGGCGTTCGGCATCGGGGTCGCGACCACGGGCAGCGCTCGCTGCGCGAGCTTGCCCGTGGCTACGGACGCATGGCCCGCTGGGCCGGGCAGAGGCTCCCGGCGGAACCCGGGTACTCGCTCAGGCGGGCTCGGTTTCGGAGGCGGGGTCGCGGTTGACGAGGATCGGCTCGACCTTGGCCATGGCGCGCTGGAGGGTGTCGTCGTCGCGGGCCTCGGCGTTGAGGCGCAGGAGGGGCTCGGTGTTGCTCTTGCGAACGTTGAGCCACCAGCCCTCGGTGGCGAAGCAGTCGATGGTGACACCATCGAGATGATCGACCGCGCCGCCGTGGGGGGAGCCGGGGCCGAACTCGGCCTCGAGATCGGCCATGGCGTCGTCGGCATCCTCGAGCTCGTAGTTGATCTCGCCGGACTGCGCGTAGCGCGCGATGGGGGCGATGAGCTTGCTCATGGATTTGCCGGACTGGGCCAGCGTGGAGAGGGCGGTGGCCATCGCGATGGCGCCGGAATCGGCGTTGAAGTTGTTCTGGAAGTAGAAGTGGCCGCTGAGCTCGCCGCCGAAGACGGCGCCCTCCTGCGCCATCGCCTGCTTCATGAACACGTGTCCGACGCGCCCGCGCACGGGCCGTCCGCCGGCCTTCTCTATCTCCTCGGCGACAGCGCGGCTGGAGCGCAGGTCGTAGACCACTGCCGCGCCGGATCGGCCCTTGAGGAAGCGGCGGGCGAGCAGGGCAGTGAGGTGATCGCACCCGACCACGGCGCCGGTCTCATCCACCACCATGCAGCGGTCGGCGTCGCCGTCGAAGCAGAAGCCGATGTCGGCCTTGTGGGTGCGGACGGCCTCCTGCGTCTGGCGCATGTTCTCCGGCTCGAGCGGGTTGGGCTCGTGGGCGAACTCGCCGGAGGTGTTGTCGAAGTTCAGCTCGATGATCTCAAGGCCGGGAATGTTGCTGCCGCGGGCGCCGAAGACCTGCGGGATCATGGTCCCGGCCATGGCGTTGCTGGCGTCCACGACGACCTTGAGCTTGCGCCCGCTGAGATCGAGGAACGAAAGCACGTGCTCGACGTAGGCCGACCAGAGGTCGCGCTGCTCGACCTTTCCGGCGACCTCGTGCGTGCCGTTCGGGCTTACCGTCGCCGCGTGCTTGCGGATGTCGGCGAGGCCGGTGGCTTCGCCGATGGGGCGGGCAGCGCGGCCGGCGATCTTGAAGCCGTTGTAATTCGGCGGGTTGTGGCTCGCCGTCACCATGATCCCGCCGGCGCACCCGAGATGATTCACGGCGAAGGAGATGAGCGGGGTGTCCACGCGCCCTACATCGATGACGTGGGCGCCCCAGGCGCGGATGCCGGCGATGAGCTGCTCGGCAAGGCGCGGGCTGCTCTCGCGCATGTCGCGCCCGACGACGATGTTGCGCATCATCGGGGTGGATTCGCCCGCAGCGCGGGCGCTCTCCACCAGGAAGCGGGCCGAGCCGTAGCCGATCTGCCAGGCCATGCGGTCGTTGAGAAGATCCGGGTACGTCCCGCGGATGTCATACGCCTTGAAGATCCGTCCGAGCATCGAGCAGTCGCCCTCCGTTGAACCAGAAGGGATACTAGGCGCCCGTTTTGCAATTGTCGCTATTTGTTAGGAGTTCAGAAGGGGTCAGTGGTGACGTTTGCTTCATCATCCGCTGGCCACGGCTCCACGGCGACCCCCTCCGGGAGGGCTGCCCGGAAAAGCCCGCCGTAAGGGGCCGTGACGATCCGGGCATCCAGGGCGACCACCCGGCCGGAATCGCGGGCGGAGCGGATGACGCGGCCGATCCCCTGCTTGAAGCGCATGACCGCCCGCGGCAGGGACTCCTCGGCGAAGGGGTTGCCGCCGCGCTGCTGGATCAGTTCCAGCCGGGCCTGCGTCAGCGGGCGGTCCGGCGGCTCGAAGGGGAGGCGGGTGATGATGACGTTGCGCAGACCATGGCCGGGGACATCGACCCCCTGCCAGAAGGAGGCGGCGCCGAAGAGGGCGGCGTGCTCATCGGCCCGAAAGCGGCGCAGGATCTCCGCCCGCGGCCCATCCACCCCCTGGGCGAGCACGGTGATCCCCTCCTCGGCCAGCCGGCCGCGCAGCGCCCGGGCCATGGCTGCCAGGCTCCGCAGGCTGGTGAAGAGCACGAAGGCGCCGCCGCGGGTGGCCTGCACGTGCTCGAAGATCGCCTCGGCGAGTCGGGCGTCGTAGCGGGCATCCGCCCCGCCCGGGGGCTTGCCGGGGCGGACATCGACGAGCACGCGCAACTGCTCTGAGAGGGGGAAGGGGCTGCCGAGGCGGAGCGTGCGCGCGCCCTCGCACCCCAGGCGGGTGATGGTGTGGGCGAAGGGGCCGGCCGGGGTGTCCTCGGCGGTCTGGGCGCGCGATGAACGCCCGCCGGCAGCGAGGGTGGCGCTGGTGAGCGTCACGCTCCATTCCTGGCCGAGCAGGCGTTCGCGCAGCAGGGAGGCCACCTCCACCGGGGAGCAGGCCAGCGTGACGCGCCCGGGCCGGCCGTCATCGCTCCTGCCGACTTCGATCCAGTAGGCGCAGCCGGGCATCGCCTGGTCGATGAGCGCGCTGCAGCAGGCGCCGATCTCGGCAGCGCGCTCGGCGTAGGCGTTGAGTTCGTAGCGGTCCTCTTCCTTTGCCACGCGCGACTTCAGGCTCGAGAGGCGCAGAGCGAGCTCCTTCATCACGGGCGTCAGGGGGTTCTCGACGATGCCGGGCGCGCGGACGCGCCCGCTGCTGTCGCCCGCGCGGGCGGCGCGGGCGAGATCGTCGAAAAGGGCCCGCGCTGCAGAATCGGCCTGGAGTGTGAGGCGGATGGCGCTGTCCACCGCGCCATGCCCCTCCTCCCCCGTCAGCTCGAGCTGCGCCAGGAAGCCGCGCTGCCGGCGCGTGTGATAGAGGCTTCCGAGCAGGCGCCAGACGCGGCCCTCGGGCAGGGAGAGCCCGAAGTGCTCGCTCGCGACATCCTCCACGTTGTGGGCCTCATCAAGCACGACGTGGTCGTACTTCGGCAGAAAGCCGACGCCCCGCTGCCGCAGCGCCAGGTCGGCAAAGTAGAGGGCGTGATTGCACACCAGCAGCTTTGCCTCCTCCATGCGCCGGCGCGAGCGCTGGTAGAAGCAGTTGAAGTACTCCGGGCACTTGCGCCCCATGCAGTTGCCCGAGTCCGACTGCACGCGGTCCCAGACGGCGGGGCGATCGAGTTGGGGCAGGGTGCTCAGGGTGCCATCCGTCGTGTCGTAGGCCCAGTCCTCGATCACGTGGAGCGACTGGCGGCTGGCGGCATCGGCGAAGAGGCGGTCCTGCTTGCGTGAGGCGAGTTGCAGGCGGCGGATGCTGAGGTAGTTGCCGCGGCCTTTGACCAAGGCGGCGTCGATGTCGCCGATCCATTCGGCGGGGGTACCTACGGGGGGAGCGCCCAGCGTCGCCCGGAGCATCGGGATGTCCTTGTCGATCAACTGCTCCTGCAGGGAGATGGTGTTGGTTGCGATGACCACGCGCTCGCCGCGGAGGCAGCGGAGCATCGCCGGCGCGAGGTAGGCGTAGCTCTTGCCGACGCCGGTGCCGGCCTCGACGAGGAGATGCGCCCGGGCCTCCATCGTTTCCCACACCGCGCGGGCCATGGCGAGCTGCTGCGACCGCGCCTCGAAGCCCTCGCCCAGCGCGCGCGCAACGGGGCCGCCCGCGCCGAGCACGGCCTCCACCGGCGACAGGGCGATGGTGTCGCTCATCCGGTATCCTTGACACCGAGCGGCGCCCGCTTCGGCTCGCCCGGCCGGCGCGGGTACTTCGCCCCCGTCCGGCGCACCTTCTCGAGCGTGACGATCCGGCCCGTGGGCGTCTGGAGCGTGCCGATGTGGGCGCCGCCGAGGAGGCGGATGGCGTAGGCCGCCTCGGCAAGCTCCTCGTCTGCCGCGGCGCCCTTGATGAGGGCCGCCCGCCCGCCGATGCGGACGAGGGGGAGCGTGAGTTCGACGAGGGTCGCGAGGCGGCCGACAGCGCGCGCGCACACGAGGTCGGCCTGCTCTCGGAAGCCGCCCTGCCCGCATTCCTCCGCCCGGTGCATGCAGATCGTGATGTTGTTCAGGTTCAGTCGGTCGGCGCAGGATGCCAGGAACGAGCCTTTCTTCTGCGTCGCCTCGATGAGCGTGATCCGCAGATCCGGGCGCACGATTGCTATCGGGATCCCGGGGACCCCGGCGCCGGAGCCGACATCGAACACGCGGGCGCCGGCGGGCAACTCAGCCAGCAGCGGCATGAGGGTGAGCGAATCGAGGATGTGGCGCTGCCACGCCTCGTCCGGATCGCGGATGGCGGTGAGGTTCATCGACGCGCTGGCGTGCAGGAGCAGGGCGAGATAGCGGCCGAGCATCTCGACCTCGCCCGGCTCGAACTCGACGCCGATCGCCGCGGCAGCCTCGACGAAGCCCGCGGGGGGCGCCAGCGGGGCATCGGGAGCGCCGGCGAGAAGATCGCCACGGGATTGACGCGGCTCAGACATGGTGAAATGGCAAATGAGCAAATGGCAAATGGCAAACGAAGAGCGGTAGCGCCGCGGCGAGGATCTGATTTGCTATTTGCCTATTTGCCATTTGCCATTTCTCCCCCCTGATC
>CAYMJK010000057.1:0-3819 GCA_964390535.1 uncultured Phycisphaeraceae bacterium
GTAGGTCAGCACGCGCACTGTCACCGGCATGCTCTCCAAGTCGAAGCGGCGCACCCCATGGGCAAGCGCCTGGTTCAGCAGCAGGCTGTTGCCCCCGCTGAACGCCCGGTCATCGCTGATGAACGCCTCCGCGAAGCCTGGAAAGCCCGTCCAGGGCTCCCACCCCGGGAGCGGCGAGACCGCTGCGCCGGGGTCGTAACAGTCGAAATCCTCGTTCACGGGGCCGAGTTGCGCGCCTGCGGGGGCTGCGGGCGCTGCGGCGGCCGCGAGCAGGGCGATCGAGAGCGTGCGCTTCATTTCGGGCCTCCTGTCTTGTGGATGCAGAAGCCCCAGTATGACAGATTCGCCCGGAGCGGTCAAGTGAGAACCACGAAAGCCGCAAACGGAACGCAAACATCGGGCTGAGGACCCCCTCACCCCCGTGGCTTTTCGCTCTTCGGATCCCCTACGCCGCCGGCCGCTCCCCCCGCGCCAGCTCGTCCGCCGCCCGCACCGTCCACCGCAGGATGTCGCGCAGCGTCACGATGCCGATGCAGGCGCCGGCCTTGTCGAGGATTGGCAGGCAGCTCACCCGCTGCAGCAGCATGGTCTCGGCCGCCTTCGAGATCGGCGTCTCCGGCCCGACCGAGACGAGCCGGCGCGTCATCACCTGATGCACCTTGCGCTGCAGGCTCGCGGCATCCTGCGTCCGCTCGTCGAACTTCCCGGCGAACGGGCTGATGTTGCGCAGCAGATCGCGATCGGAGACGACGCCCACCACCTGCCCGTCCTCGATGACGATCGCATGGTGAAACGCGGCGTCCTCGAAGAGCGTGCGCACCGCCTCGAGCGTGTCGTCCATCGAGACGGTGACCACGGGGCGCGTCATGATCGCGGCAACGCTCATCACTCTCGCTATCGGCCGTTGTCGGTCGCCGCTTTCGTTCGCGCCGGGTACCCCCTCGCTCCCGCGGGGGGTTCGGCTCGGGTAGCCCCTCCCTCCGCGGCGGTCGCTACCCGGTACACTCGCCCGATGGCCGATCCCGACCCGCAGCAGCAGGCCCTTGGCCCGGAGTCGATCCGGGCGCCGTGGCGGCTCGCCTACCTCGAGTCGCTGTCGGAGCCGGATGCCGCGCCGGGCGCCGGCCACAGTTCCTCCTCGTTCCTCGGCGCCTACTGGGCCGATCCAGCCGCCGACGAGGCCAACCACGTGATCGTGCGCACACCCGCGGGCATGATTCTGCTCAACGCCTTTCCCTACGCCAGCGGCCATCTGCTGGTCGCCCTCGGCGACGCCCGCCCCCGCCTGCTGGACTACGAGCCCCCCCAGCGTGCCTCGCTCTGGAAGCTCGTCGAACTCGCCACCGACCTGATGGAGCAGACGCTCCAGCCGCAGGGCGTGAATCTCGGCGTCAACCAGGGCCGTGCCGCGGGCGCCGGCGTGCCCGGGCATCTGCACGTGCACCTCGTCCCGCGATGGGGCGGCGACACGAACTTCCTCACCACGGTCGGTCAGATCCGGGTGCTGCCGGCGGCGCTGGACGCGATGGCGCAGCGGTACCGGGAGCAGTGGGCGCGGATGGCGGGGTGATCGTGGCATCGGGCCTCCGCCCGATGTCGCCCGGATTCATCGCCCGGAAGGGCGATGCCACATGGTCATGCGGCCAGGCGGCTATCGAAGGCAACGCCGATCAGATAGCCGCCATCCGGATGCTCGTCGCAGCGGGCGACGACGCCGCAGTCGCGGGCGACGGTCGCGCCGACCGGATAGAGGCTGATGCGCGTGCCGGGGCGGATCGGTCCGCGGCAGCGGGCGCCGACGCCGGCCTCGCTGGCATCCTGAAGGTCCAGGGGCGTCAGGCGCATGCCGTCGCCGGCGGGGACTGCCGCGAGCAAGGCGCCCTCGGCGGGCGTGCGCCAGCCGATCCGCCGGTCGAATATCAGATTGGGCGGCGTGGAGGCCCGGTCCAGGTCGCTCCCGGGACGGTCGGGGCCGGAGGTGCGAGACGCGGGGGTCGCGGGCGGCGCGGGGCGCTGGATCGTGAGCATGGGCGGCTCTCCGGCTCTCTCGTCGCCCTCCGCCACTCGAAGGTGGCATCGTCCGAAAGCCAACCCGACTTAATGAACGCCGACGCGGCGCGAAATTTTGTTGACGCAGGGCCCGCCATGGGTTAGACCTTGTGAGCCGGATTCCCGCCGCGGGCCCAGGCGCCGTCCGAGAAGGAGAGAGAGATGGATCCCCGCCTCAGCGTTGCCCTTGTCTTCGCCCTCGCCGCCCCTGCCGCGGCACAGCAGATCCTGCACGAGCAGGGCCCGGTGGCCTCGATTCCGGGGGGGCACACTTCGGGGGCGGATCTGTTCCAGGCCGTTCCCGCGGGGTCGCCGACCGGCCTGAACGTGAACCACGACTTCGGCACCTACCTCGCCCAGCCCTTCGTCGCCGGCCAGGCGTGGGCCGTAGACCGCGTGACCGTCTGGGTGTACCAGAACCGTTCGACGCTGGATCCCACGATCACCGGGCTGCATCTGGAGGTCTGGGACGGGCCGCCGGGCGAGACGGGCAGCGCCCGCGTCCTCGGAGACCTGAGCGTGAACGAACTGGACGAGGTGGCGTGGTCCGGGGCGTACGCCGCGTTCCACGGGCTCCGGTTCCGCACCGACCGCCCGGTGATGGCCGCGGCCGCGGAGGGGCTCGGCTGGCGGCTGGAGGCGGGAGCGTACTGGCTCGTCTGGGGCGCCACGGGCTCGCTGCCCGGCGGGCCGTTCGCCACGTATCTCGCCACCCCGGAGGCGCCGGTCCCCGGGGAGGCCCTGCAGGGGCGGTTCGGCGGGTGGACTTCGGCGGAGATGGGCTCGGGGACGCAGCTCGGCTTCCCGCTGCTGATCGAGGGCGACTTCGCCTGCCTCGCCGACTGCGACGGGAGCGGCGGCCTCGACTTCTTCGACTTCCTGTGCTTCCAGAACCTGTTCGCGGCGGGGGCGCCCGCGGCGGACTGCGACGGGAGCGGCGGGCTGGACTTCTTCGACTTCCTGTGCTTCCAGAACGCGTTCGCGGCGGGGTGCCCGTAGGGCAGAAGAGGCTCACGCGGAGGCGCGGTGGCGCGGAGGAGTGATGCGCAGCGCCGCCCCGACATGCTGGTCCCTCCCCCGCGCCCCCGCGTGAGCCGGGTCGCCTCCGCGGGAAAGTTGCCTATTCCACCTCGCGGCGGCCGCGCCAGCCCGGTTTTTCGGTATGCTGCGGCAGGAGGTGAATCATGAAACTCGGCACGCTCATCGCCGCGATGGCTCTCTGCGCCGGCGCCCCCTGCGCCCTCGCCCAGACCACGCTCCGGGTTCCCTCGGAGTACGCCAGCATTCAGGCCGCCATCGACGCCGCGGCAGCGGGAGACACCGTGCTGGTGGCGCCCGGGCTCTACACCGGGCGCGACGCCACCGCCATCCGCTTCGGGGGCAAGGCCATCACCGTCCGCTCGGAGACCGGCGCCGCGGCGACCACACTCGATAACGGGCGCTCGGGATCGATCTTCATCTTCGACCGGGGCGAGCCGCCGGAGGCGGTGCTGGAGGGATTCACCATCACCGGCGCCACCACGAGCGGAATTCAGGTGCTCGGCGCCAGCCCGACCATCCGGAACTGCGTGATCGAGGACAACCACAACGGGCTCTTCGGCGGCGGCGTGGCACTCGAGGGGAAGGGCCACGCGCAATTCATCGACTGCGTGATCGATGGCAATCTCGCCGGCCAGGGGGGCGCCGTGAACCTGTGGGAGGGCGCCAGCGCGACGCTTGTCGGATGCACGCTCTCGAACAACCGCGTTGACATCACCGGCGGCGGCGGCC
>CAYMJK010000058.1:0-3713 GCA_964390535.1 uncultured Phycisphaeraceae bacterium
GTCAGGAGTCAGGAGTCAGGGGTCAGTGGTCAGCGGTCCGGGGCGCAGCCCCGCAATCCGACTCATCATTCCTCCTTCATCATTCATCATTCCCTACGGCGGCCCCCACTCCTCCGCCTGATCGCCCTCCGGCGCCTCCTCGGGGCCGCCGCGGACCAGGATCTCGCCGACCATCGCCATCGCCGCGTGCGGCGCGCAGTAATAGCGGTAGAGCCCCGGCGTGTCGAAGGTGCGCTTGAAGCTGCCGCCGGGGGCGATGTTGGACGAGTTCCACGCCTCGGCGCCTTCGGGCAGGCGCGTGTGATCCGGGTTCACGCCGGCGCGTCCCTCCGTCGAAACCGTATGCACCTTCTCGGATTCGTTGATCCACACGACGGTCTGGCCCGGATCGATCTCCAGATAGTCCGGCACGAAGCGCAACTCGTCGGTCAACCGCACGACGACATCCCCCGGCTCCGGCCCGATCTGCTCGCTGGCGTCCGGCGACCGCGCCTGCATCAGAAAGAGCGTGACGATCGCCGCGACGATCGCGACCGGAATAAGCACCAGAAGCGCCTTGCGCATGGTCCGACTCCCTCCTGCGACCTCTTCCGCCGCCTGGCAAGACACCGCCGGACGACTCGCGGAATGGCGCCGCTCGCCGGAGACTACCCGCCGGTCACCGCTCCGGCGCGCCTGCGCTCGCTTTCGGAAACCCCGCCCACCATGCGCTGCCGCGCCCCGCGATCAGGCCGGCGCCGCCAGCGCGCCAGAGCGCGCATTTCGCGGCGCACGCGCACATCGGTCGCCCGCAGTACCCAGCGGATCCACAGCCCGGCCGCCCATCGCGGAATCCACCGCGCTGTCCAGACGCCGCGGACTCCTATCGTCACGCGGCAGGCCTCCGGCCCCGCCGGGTCGACTCGATAGGTGCAGACATGCGGGAAGCCCGCCCGCCGCCCGCGCCGGGAGAGATCGCTGATCGCGTACCCGCTTCCCTCCACCCACCGCAGCACCCGCCCCCGCCGGTCTGGCCCGATGCCAAGCAGCCGATGGCTGATCAAAATCTCCTGCCCGGCCCAGCCGCCGCGGCGCTCCCCCACCTCCCCCACGGGCTCGATGCGCACGTGCAGCGGGTCGAGCGTCAGGAACCGGCGCAGATCGCGCATCTGGCCCCACACAACGGCCGCCGGCAGCGGAAGCTCCAGAACGCTGCGCGCCCGGGCGCGCCATGCGCGATCGATCCGGCATTCGATCACGGCGCGGCGCCTGCGCGCGCAACTTGTGATGCGCCTTCGCACTCACGCCGGATCCCGTCGATCACATGCCTGTGCAGGGTGCGCACGGCCAACCGCTCCGCCGGCCGCCAACTCCAGCGAGGCGTAAGCTGCGGCTCATACGTCGTCGTCAGCGTGACTCGGGTTCCACCCTCCGCCCCCGTGAAATCAAACGCCCCGCCGACGAGGCGGACCTCGCGATCGATTCCCAGCGACTGCTCGATCACCACGAATCGCAGCGACCGCGGCGCCTCCGCCTCAGTGACCAGCTTCACCAGATTGCCGGTCGTGTACACGCATGTCTTCGTGTCACCCGGTTGCGTTGCCCGCCCCATCGTGCGCAGCGGGCGCGGCAGCGTAAGGCGCAGCAGTAGCGGCGCAGGGTGCTCCACCTCCTCGTAGAACTGCAGCGCATCCCAGCACTGCTGCGCAGACGCCTCGACGACCTCGCTGGTGCGGATCGTCTCCACGCCGGGCGCAGCCGGACGGCCCGCCAGGGCTGCCGCAACCACCGGCATCGCGATGAAGGCAACCACAGGAAGATACGACCGCTGACTGAACCGCGATCTCTTCAGCGCGTGGCGCAGCGATGCACCCAGCGCCGCCCCGCCCAGCACGGGCCCGACGAGGACCAGCCCGAGCATCAGCACGCAGAACACACCCGCAATCCCCAGCCCCAGCAACCCGATGAGCAACGCACCCAGCGCAACCGCGGCGAGCGCAGGGATCGTCCACCACGGCGCCCGCGCCCTGTATCCGAGGATGCAGCCCACCGCTACGCCCACCCCCAGCCAGAGGGGCCAGTTCGATACCCCCAGCGCGCTCCAGAGCACCGCGTACAGTGCCAACCCCGCTCCCACCGACATCGCCAGCCCCGGCAGCCAGAACTTCCAGCGCACGAACGGCGGCAAGATCGTGAATGTCCAGGGGTCATCGAGGTCGTATAGCGCTCCGCACTCAGGGCATGGCCCCTGCCGGATCAGCCCCTCCAGCGTGTAGGCGCAGCGCAGGCATCGCGGGGCCGCCTCCCCAGATTCCCTCGCGCCTCGCACTCGGCCACCTCCCCCTACGACGCCCCTACGCCGCCGCTACGACGCCCCCACCGTCAACTCGGCGCGGTCCGCCTCCCGCGGCCGCTCGGTGTGCAGCCGCCGAGCCCGGTGCTCGCTCCAGTCGCGCACCTGCAGATCGGGACTCTCCGCGCCCGCGTGGAGGCGCAGGATGTCGTAGGTGTTGTCCCGCTGCGCGGGCGTGTGCCCCGCGCCGCGGATCAGCCGGCAGAGCACCGGCTCGTTCAGGCAGTACGTCGTCCCGGCGCTGGAGACGACGTTCTCCTCCATCATCACGCTGCCCATGTCGCTGGCGCCGAACTTCAGCGCAACCTGCCCGATGTGCGGTCCCATGGTCACCCAGCTCGCGCCGATCGAATAGATGTTGTCCAGCAGCAGCCGGCTCACCGCCTGCGTGCGCAGGTAGTCGATGGCGCCGCTCATCCGCAGTCGGCGCCCGAACTCCGGATGCGCCCCCTTCTCGCCCGACCCGTCCAGCTTCGCGACCACATCGCCGGGGAACTCCGCGCCGCATCTCTCGACATCCTCGGGCGCGCCCCACTCGCGCAGCCGCCCCAGCGG
This sequence comes from uncultured Phycisphaeraceae bacterium, assembly GCA_964390535.1. Taxonomy (GTDB): domain Bacteria; phylum Planctomycetota; class Phycisphaerae; order Phycisphaerales; family UBA1924; genus CAYMJK01. The sequence goes on from CAYMJK010000058.1 coordinate 2,888, forward strand.
CGTGTTCTCCCGCTGGAACGGCCACGAAATGAACGCCTTGTAGTGACCGCGCGCAACCCCTTCGTCGCTTCGTCGCTCCGTCGCTTCGTCGCTCCCCACGCCCAGCGCGCCATCCTGCCTCTCCCGCACCATCATCATGTGATGCACCCGGTCGGCGTACCCCTCGATATGCCCGAACATCATGGTCGCGCTCGTGAACATCCCCAGCTCGTGGGCCACATCCATCGTCGTCAGCCACGCCTCGGCGTCGCACTTGCCCAGCCCGATCTTCCGGCGCACCGCCGGCGCAAAGATCTCCCCGCCGCCCCCCGGCAATGAATCCAGCCCCGCCTCGCGCAGCGGCCGCATCACCCCCAGCAGTTGCTCCCGCAGCGTCGACCCCGGCGGATCGAAGAATCGCACGAACTCGATGAACTCCGGCGGGCTGAACGCGTGCACGTGCACCCCCGGAAACTTCTCTTTGATCGACTCCAGCAGCTTCACATACCAGTCCAGCGGCAGCGCCGGATTCATCCCCCCCTGCATCAGAATCTGCGTGCCCCCGATCGCCACCAGCTCCGCGATCTTCTTGTGGATCTGCTCGGGCTCGAGCGTGTACGCGTCGTGCTCATCCCCATCGCGTCGGAAGGCGCAGAAGGTGCATTTCGCCGTACACACGTTCGTGTAGTTGATGTTCCGGTCGATGACATAGGTCCGGATGGCGTCCCCGTGCAGGGCCCGGCAGCGCGCGTCCGCCCATCGCCCGAGCGTCGCCGTTGGCGCCCGGCGCAGCAGATCGAGCCCCTGCGCGGCCGTCAGCCGGGCTTCGCCGCGGCAGACGGCGGCC
>CAYMJK010000059.1:0-4540 GCA_964390535.1 uncultured Phycisphaeraceae bacterium
GGGTCGAACTCGTACTCGTCAACGGTGAGCTCGATGCTCTCGTAGTGCGTGAACTGCGTGGCGAAGCTGAAGCTCCAGCCGCGGAAGTCGTAGGCGAGCAGGTTGGTGGCGCCGGCGCCCCAGAACGTGCCGCCGGCGATCATTTCAATCGAGCCGGCGCCGGCAACCAGCGCGCCGGGGGTGAGCTGCCAGGTGAAGCCGTCGGCGCCCTCGGGCACGATGAAGGCGACGGGCACATCCAGGTGCATGCCGGCGTTGATGACATCGGCGCCCTCGACCTCGTGATACGCCAGAGGGAGCGAGAGCGCGAGCCCGACGTGGCGCGAGAAGCGCCACTCGCCGGAGGCCGCCAGCGATGCGCTGGTGGCGTCGCCGGCATCCGTGCTGATGGCGCCGATGCGCCCGTCGAGGCGCACCCGCACGCCGGTCTCGCTGCCGGGGACCATCCACCCCTGGCTGGCGCCGGAGGGGCCGCCAACATCGGGAGGGGGGGCGTCATCGCCAGCGCGCTCGCCTTCGGGCTGGCGCCACATGCCCATGCTCGGCTCACCCTGGGCGACGAACCGCTTCTCGCGCCGGGTCATGTCGTAGTGCAGGCCGAAGCGGCCGAACTTGAACCAGGCGTTGCGCGCGGTCGTCGACAGCGGATTGCCGTCGGTCACGGCCACCAGCGACCGCCGGTTCATGTCCTTGAGGAACGCCGCGACCGTCTTGCCACCATCCTTCTTGAAGAAGTCCTCGATCTGGTCCTGCACGTCGCCGTCTGCCTCGTCGAAGATATAGGTTTCGCCGAGGGTGGGGAACTCGAGCACCGCCCGCGTCTCGTTGTTCTCGAGGCGGAAGCGAATGGCGTCGTCCACGCCCGCGTAGCGCAGGGTGGCGCCGAAGTCCTCGCCGGTCAGCGGCTCGAAGGCGCCGGAGGTGTCCAGCAGTTCCTCCATCAGGTCCGGCAGGCTCGAGCCGCCGGCGGCCAGGCCCATCACGCCGGGGTCGTCCGGGGTCACCTCGACGCGGAACAGTTCCTGCGCTGTGGCCGAAGCGGACAGGGAGACGATGAGGGCTGCGGCAGTTCGGCGCATCGGATTCCTCCGGTGGGTTTGAGCGGCGCGCCCGAGCGGGCAGCCCAGAATAGGCGGCCGCAATCGGCCCGGAGGGCAACCCGTGCGACATCGAAGCTCGACGCCGCTTCGGTACCATGACCCTGTGATACGCCCGCCAGACGACCCGCTCGGCGCCCCCGGTCCTCACGGCCCCCACGGCCCCCACGATCCGGATGGCGGCGCCCCGGATGCCGACCTCGAGCTGGTAAGGCGGATTCAGGCGGGGGAGACCGGCGCATGGGCCGAGCTTGCCCGGGGCTACCAGCACCGGCTTTTCACCGTCTGCGTGCGGATGGTCGGCGACCGGGATGCCGCGGCAGACCTGACGCAGGACGCCTTCGTGAAGATCATGGAGGGGCTGGGCGGGTTCGACGGGCGCAGCCGTCTGAGCACCTGGATGATCCGGGTGACGATGAATGTCTGCCTGTCGTGGCTGAGGTCCGAGAAACACCGGCGTCACGCCAGCCTGGAGGCGGCTTCGGGCGGATCCGGGGCGCCGGGGGATCTGCGGCCGGGGCTGGCGCCGGGGTCGTGGCGCCGGTCGGCGCCTGGGGAACCGGGTGGGGCCTCGGGCGTCCAACAGGCAGAGCGGCAGGCGCATCTGACTGCCGCGATGGAGCTTCTGAAAGCCGAACAGCGGGCGATCCTCGTGCTGCGGGATGTCCGCGATCTGGAGTACGAGCAGATCGCCGAGGCCCTGGAGATTCCGGCCGGCACGGTGAAGAGCCGGCTGTTCCGGGCCCGGGCGGCCCTGCGGGAGGCGATGGAGCAGGTAGGCGCCGCGGAGCGCGGGGATGATGACTGACCGAGCGCGGCTGAGCGGGTTCGACGAGCCATGAACGAGCGAAACGCCATCTGGAACGACCTGCCACCGGGGCTCGATGAGCACATGCTGCTCGCGTGGGTGGAGGATCAGCTGCCGGCGCAGCAGCGGGCGCGGGTCGAGGAGGCGCTGCGGGCTCGCCCGGCGCTGCTCGGCCGGCTGGACGCGATGCGCAGCGACCGGCACACGCTGCGCTCGCTCGGCGAGGAGCGGGCGCCGGCGTACCTGATGGAATCGATCGAGGAGACGCTGGAGCGGGATGCGCTGCTCGGGCTGGCCAGCGGCCAGGATCTGCTGCGATCGCCGCCGGTGTCGACGGTGGTCGTGCGCCGGCCGGCGCTGGGGGTGATGGCGTTCATCGGTTCGCGCGCGGGGCGCCGGCTGGCGCTGGCGGCAGCGGTTGCGCTTGTCGCCGGGGCGGCTGTATGGCTGGGGCCGCAGTTGCTGAGCCCGGCGCCGGCGCCGCGGGAGCCGGTGATGATCGCCCAGAGCGAGCTTGAGGCGCAGGCGCCCGAGGCAGCGCACCCCGTGGAGCCCGCGCCGCCTGCGCCCGAGCCGGTCATTGCAGCAGCGCCCGAACCACCGGCGCACAGCGCCATCGAACTGCCCGGGCCGGCGCCGATGCGTCTGGATCGCGCCGTAGCGCTCGCGGCGGAGGGGCGGCTGGCGATCCGCGTGGGTGTCGAGCGGTACGACATCGCCATGCAGCGGGTGGCGCAGCTCGTCGAGCGGCCGGGGCGGCGCGGATGGCGCCTGGGGCGGGATGACGCCGGCGCGGCCGTTGCGCTGCTGCCGCGAATCGAGGATTTCGGACCGGGGCCGTTGCTGATCGATCCGGGCTCGCTGGCGGTGTCGGCGCTGCCGCCGGCGCCGGGGCTGTCCCGACCGGTGATCGAGACCGGCGACACCACAATGGCGGGGGGGTCGGGGGCGGGGCCGCTGCGCGCGGGTCGGAGTTACGTGGCGAGGTTCGCGCTGACCGAGGCGTCCTTGGGGCGGCTGCTGGATCAGTTGGCAGCGCGCGCCGGGGCCGAGCCGGAAATGGAAGAGCTTGCGGCGCCGCTCTGGCTGGCGGGGCCGCTCTCGGCGGACGCGATTCTGTGGTGGGGCGGCGGCGCGGATGCGGTGGGGTCGTGGGGCGCTGCGCCGGTGCTGATAGAGCCGCGGGAGTAGATGGGGAAGCAACATGGCGCCATGAGGCGCGCGGCAGGCGCCGCCCTGGCCGGGCAGCCCATTCTGTTTGGTGGTTGTCATTCGCGCGCGTGAAGATGGGCGATCCTGCTTGCATCCGGATGAGGAAGCTGTTGCCTGATGCGCTCCGTCCGGATATGCTCCGGCCTGAGGACCGGGGGGCGCCCCCGGCCAGAGGGGACTATGAGAGAAACAACAGAGGAGTGAAGATGAGATTGCATGCAAGTCGGAAGGCGATCATTGCGGTCGCCGGGTTGGCTGCTGCGCCGACGATGGCGATGGCGGACGAGTTCAATGATCTGGGAGCGTTTCTGGCGGCCGCGCCGGGCGCGACGCTGGTGAACTTTGACACGCTGCCCGGGGGGGGCGCCGCGACCCTCGGGGAGATCGGCGCGCAATACTCGGCGGTCGGGCTGAGTTTCCCGCCGGGGAACCGGATCGTCAGCAGCTTCGGGGGGCCGGTTTCGCCGCCGAACGGGTGGCTGAATGACACGCAGGTCGGGAGCGATCGCGTGTTCGACGTCGATATCACGACCTCGGGCGTGCGCGCTGCCGGCGTGCACAACGTCAGCTTCGGCTCGACGCCCAACGGCGCCATCCTGCGCGCGTTCAACTCCGGCGGCGCCGAACTCGAGTCGGTCCAGTCGGATGCGGTGGCCGCGACGCTCGACTTCTTCGGTGTGACCACCGATGAGGACATCGCGCGCGTGACGATCACTGTCCTCGCCCCCGGTGGCTGGGGCCTCGATGACCTGTACATCGGGGAAGCCTCCGGCGGCGGCGCCGGGCTCGACATCCGGATGGATCTCGGCACGAACGCCGGCATGACCGGCGGGAACTGGAACAACATTTCCAACGTCACCGGGTTCACCGGCAGCCTGATCGACTTCAACACCGGTGACCCGACCAGTGTCTCCATCGACGGCGCCGGCTCGCCGTGGCGCCAGTTCGTCGGCGACGAGGGCGGGACCTTCCCCAACCAGGACTGGCTGATCCAGCCCGCCACGCGGGATGGCGCAGGCCTCTCGGCCGGCGACAGCGGCGCCTTTGTCATCGGCGGGCTGACGGGTTCCAGCTATCGCATCGAGGTGGTCACCGCTCGCACGACGTTCGACTATCTCAACACCTTCACCGTCGAAGGCGACCTCGCCGACCGGACATTCCTCGGCACGCCCGTCGTGACTCCTTGGGGCAGCACCAGTCACGGGCTGACGCCGGGCAACTGGCTGATCTGGGATGATGTGGCGCCCTCCGGCGGCGAGATCACGATCATCGATCAGGCCGACTCCGGGACCCTCGCCATGATCAACGCGCTGCGAATCTTTGAGGAGGATGCCGGCGGTCCCAGCGGGTGCTACGCGGACTGCGACGAGTCCGGCGGGCTCGACTTCTTCGACTTCCTCTGCTTCCAGAACGCCTTCGCCGC
>CAYMJK010000060.1:0-10716 GCA_964390535.1 uncultured Phycisphaeraceae bacterium
GGGCGGCGGGGTCGGCGCCGGCGGCGGCCTCGCTGGCGGCCCGAACGCCGGCAGCGCGTGCCGCGGCGGCGAGGTATTCGCGGTGGATCGGATCGGCGCCGGTGGGATGGTCGCTCATGATCGACCCGTCGCGCAGCCGGATGATGCGCTGGGCGTGCCCGGCAACCTCCTCCTCGTGCGTGACGATGATGATCGTCTGCCCCTCATCGTGCAACTGCTCGAAGAGATCGATGATCTCCGCGGTGGTGGCGCTGTCGAGGTTCCCCGTCGGCTCATCGGCGAGCAGAATGGCCGGCTCGTTCACCAGGGCCCGCGCAATGGCGACGCGCTGCCGCTGCCCGCCGGAGAGCTGGTTGGGCCGGTGTCGGATGCGATCGGCGAGTCCGACGCGCTTCAGCGCGTTCTTCGCCCGCTTGCGCGCGCTGAACATGTAGCGCGACGAATAGATCATCGGCAGCATGACGTTCTTCAGCGCGCTCTGCTTGGGCAGCAGCTCGAAGCTCTGAAAGATGAAGCCGATCCGCTGGTTTCGCACCGTCGCGAGCGCGCCGGCGCCGAGCCGGTGCGTCGGCCGCCCGTCCAGCTCGTAGCTGCCGCCGGTCGGATGGTCGAGGCAGCCGAGGATGTTCATCAGCGTGCTCTTGCCCGAGCCGGAGGCGCCCATGATGGCGACGAACTCGCCCGCCTGGATGTCGAAGGAGACGCCCCGGAGGGCGTGGATCCGCTCCACCCCCATCTTGTAGACCTTCTCGAGGCCCTGGATGCGAATGATCGGCTCGCCCGTCACGGCGCCCCCCCGGTGGGGGCGGCGGGTGCGCTTCCGGCCTCGGCCGCTTCGGCCGCGGCTGGCTCGGGAGCGTCGCTTTCAGCCTCGGCATCGGCCGGCGGCGCAGAATCCTCGGCGCCTTCGGCCGTCTCCCCGTCACCGCTCCCGCGCCGCCGGACTCCGGCATCGTGCCGCAGCTCGGTGAGTGCCCGGTACGGGCCGACGATGATCTCGTCGCCGGCGCTGAGCCCGCCGACGATCACCGTCCGCGTGAGGTCGCTGGAGCCGACCGAGACCGGCGTCGCGATCGCCTTGCCGTCCACGAACCGGTAGACGACGCGGGCGAAGGTCCGCTTGCTGTCGGCGTGCGGGCTGGCGCGCACGACGTCGACATCCATCTCGTCGATGCGCCGGTCCACCACCGCCTGGCTCGGGATGATCACGACATCGCGGAGCGTCTGCACCTCGATGTCGGCGTTGGCGTTGAGCCCGGTGAACCGGAGCTGATCCTCCGCCTTGTTCAGCAGGATCTCCGCCTCGACATAGCTCGTCCCGTCGTGGTAGAGCTGGCGCGTGAGATGTACGCGCTGCACCACGCCCTCGAACGTCTCGTCGGCATACGAGAGCACGTACACCGTCGCCTTCTGCCCGGCCCGCACCGGGGCGATGTTCGTCTCGTCCACGCGGGCCCGGATGAGCATGCGCGACAGGTCGGCGACGACCATGATCACGCTGCCGGCGTTGTTGAACGTCCCGAGCACCGTCTCGCCGACCTCCATGTTCATGGCGGTGATGACGCCGTCGATCGGGCTGTTGATGACGGCGTTCTCGACATCGCGCCGAGCCTCGACGACGTTGGCGCGGGCCGACTCGATGTTGGCCTCCGCCGCCTTGAGGTTGCTCATGGCGCTGTGATACTGCGCCTCGGTGGCATCCAGCTCCGCCTTCGGGATGTCCTTGGAGTCGTACAGCTCGCGCCGGCGGCCGAGATTGAGCTCGGCCAGGCGCAGCTCCGCCTCGGCCCCGGCGAAGCGGGCCTCCTGCGCCCTGAGCTGGGCCTCCGCGGCATCCAGCCGGGCCTGCAGGTCCTCGGCATCCAGCCGCACGACCACATCGCCCTCCTCCACGATGTCGCCGACGTCGAACGGGAGGGCGATGATGCGGGCGGAGACCCGGGCGGAAATCTCGACGCTGGTCTCCGGCTCGATCAGCCCCGGCGCGTTGACCACGCGGGTCAGGTCGCCGCGGGTGACCTCCTCGACCGCCACCTCGGGCAGTTCCTCGGCCTTGTTGAACCGGGCCTTGATGCCCTCGACGCCCCCGGCGGCCCCGATGGCGATGAGACCGCCGGCGCCGAGAACGGCGCCGGTGACTCCAAGCCCGACGAGCAGTTTGATCACGATCCAGACCCTCCCGAACGCCCCGACCCTTGCCGACCCCGGCGCCGCTGACCTGCTCCGAGGTCAGTGCTCCCGCGCCACTGGCCTCCCGAGGTCACGCCAAGACCAGCCCGCGACCGGCCACACGCCGTCACGCCCGGCCCCCGCTGGCCCCTCATATGTCGCCGCCCGCCGCGGCCGGGTTCGCCGACGCCGGCCGGATTGTTGGGCCACCGGCGTCGGCTGTTTCACGTACCGGGCGTAACGTCCCGCCGTTTCAAGGCTTGCGGCAGACGAAAGGCTTCGGGCCAAACTCTATGCGCCGGGACCAGTAGCACGGGCTTCCAGCCCATGCCGCGGCCGGACGGGACGGACAACGACCAACCCGGATCCGGATCGCCAGACGCCTCCAAGTCACAGCCAAGGCGCCCCCGGCGCACACTTCCCGGGCTGGAAGCCATGCTACCTCCCCGGGTTCGTCGCCACCGCGACGAGCTGCCGGCGGTTCTTCACCATCGCGAACAGCCGGAACACCGGCCCCCCGAGCCCCATGCGGTCGAAGCGCAGCAGCTTCGGGTGCCAGGCGTGCGGATACACCCGGCACTCCTGCGCCTCGAAGCCCGCCTCGAACAGCGTGTTCGCCAGCAGGCGCGGCGTCCATGTGTGCAGGTGGTGATCGATGTCGTCGCGCGACCAGCCCCGCTGGTGACCGGACCGGATGTCGTCGATCGGCAGCTTCAGCACCAGCTTGCCCCCCGGCCGCAGCGCTGCGCGCACCTGCTCCAGCGTCGAAGACGGATCGCGCACGTGCTCCAGCACATGGTTGCTGACGACCACGTCGTAGGGCGGCTCGGTCGGGAGGGCGTCCAGCGAGGGATGCACGACGAATCCGAGCCCCCGCGCAACCTCCGCCGCCGCCGGATTCACCTCGAAACCCTCGGCGTCCGCGCCATGATCCCGGATGCGCAGCAGCATGCCGCCGTTGCCGCACCCGAAATCCAGCACCCGATCGCCCGCCGCGATGTGCGGCCGGAAGGTCCGGAAGTTGATGTCGTAGCCGGCGCTGTCGTGCCCGGAGTGCCGCGTCGCGGCGTATCGGACGCCCCGCTCTCCGGCATAGTGCTCGCTGGCCGTCGTGCTCATGATCGCTCCCGCATTCGCGGCTGCCGCCGCCGCGCCACCGCGGCGCCCCCGCAGAGGTTGGCGCCCTCGGCCCCAAGGGTAGCCGGAAATGCACTCGCGGGCGCCGCGCCCCCCCCGCCAGCGGGCGCCGCCCGCCGTCCGCTGCGAGCCCTGTTCCCGAAACGGGGAGGGAGGGGTTGCGATCCGCCGGGATATCGGGGATACTCAACAAGGGCCGGGCGCCGCTCACGGGGCGCGGCCGCACATCGAGCCCCGGGCCGCCGTGGCCGGGCCGAAGTGGCGCGGGGATGCCGGAGGGCGCCCGCGCCAGGCACGCGAAGAGACGTGAAAGAGAGAGGAGAAGCCATGAAGCGCTGGATGACGACCGTGATCGCGACCGCCGGCCTCGCGCAGGGGGCCGCCGCACAGGTGACCGCATACGCCGATCGGGGGGCCTGGGAGGACGATCCGCGGATCACTGGCTCGATCGAGACACAGGGGTTCGAAGGCGTCTCGATCGCGAGCCTGCAGCCCTCGACGGGGCCGGTGATGTTCGACGGCGTGACGCTGACCGTCGAGGGGGTCGACTCGTCGACCGGGGCGCCGCAGATCACCGGCGGGGTCTTCCAGGGCTCGATCTTCCCCGCAACCGGCCACATCGCATACCACTGGGATTTCGATGAGCCGGTGGTCGCGTTCGGGGCGTTCTTCGATGGCGCCGCCTCCGGCCTCGGCATCCAGTTGGATGCGGGGGAGGAGAACGTGGACATCTTCACCTACTACAGCGGGTTCGAGGCCGGCTTCCTCGGGTTTACCACCGACGAGCCGCTGTCGCGGGTGAGCATCATCGCGTCGGACTCGATGGGCGGCACAGCCGTCGGCGAGATCTTCGACATGGATGACCTGTCGTGGGCGACGGGGGACACCGTCTGCTACGCCGATTGCGACGAGTCGGGCGGTCTGGACTTCTTCGACTTCCTCTGCTTCCAGAACGCCTTCGCCGCGGGCGAGACCTACGCCGATTGCGACGGGACCGGCGACCTCGATTTCTTCGACTTCCTCTGCTACCAGAACGAATTCGCGGCGGGGTGCCCGTAAGAAAAGTTCAAAGCTGAAAGTTCAAAGTTCAAATGACCCGGAGGGCCGGTTCTCAGCAAGCGCTGCTGCGCCGGACTGACCCCGTCGCATCGTCTATCCCCGGGCCTCCGCCATGACTGACTGGATCCTGTGGCTGGCGGGGGGCGCGGCGGGCGGGGCCGGCGCAGCGCTGCTCGCATGGGCCCTGCTGCGCGACCGCGCCCGCGGTCGGCTGCGCTGCCCGAAGTGCTGGTACGACATGGGATCGCTGACCGCCGCGACGCGGGCCCAGGGGCCGCCCGACTCCCCCACCCCCACCCCCCTGCCGCGCTGCCCCGAATGCGGGCGCACGCCCCGAACCATGCGCGACCTGCGCCGCACGCGCCGGCGCTGGCGCTGGGCCGCCCTCGGCGCCATCCTCCTGGGCGCCGGCGTCGCCCTCGGCGCCTGGCCCCGGGCCTCGCGCGACGGGGCGTGGGCGCTGGCGCCCACCTGGACCTTGCGCCTCGGGCTGCAGTTCGTCCCCGACGACGCCATCGCGGACGAGACCGCCACCCTCGCCCCCGCCACCGCCGGCCTCAACGACTACATGATCGCCGAGCGGGCCCGGCGCCAGATCGCGCACATCCGCGACCGGCGCGCCGTCGCCGGCCCCGCGGCCTCCGCCGGCTGGCTGGGGCTCAACCGGCTGAAGCGCGACCTGTCGCAGACCCGCCCGGAGGCCTGGCGACTGGTCGCGCCCGATCTGGGCGCGCTCATCGCCGACTGGTCGGACGCTCGCTATCCGGCCAGCCAGCTCGCCGACATCGCCGCGGCAAAGGGAACCGCCGCCCGCGCTGTGGCGCCCGGCCTGCGCCGGCACATCCGGCTCGGGCGGGAGGTGTGGTCGGACCACTACACGTTCTCGTGCGTCTGGCGGGCCCTGCTGGAAGTCACCGATGGCAGCGAGTCATCGCTGCGGCTGGTCGCGAAGGTGGCGGGGGCGCCCGAGAACCCGCATCACATCACCGCGCTGCACGCGCTGCGCGGATGGGGCGAGCGGGCCCGCAAGGCTGCGCCGATCCTCGATGACCATCTGCAACGAGCCCGCGACGACGGCCTTCTGAGCGCCGGCGAACTGGCGGAATACTCTGCGCTGGTCGAGATGGTGCGCATCGCCCGCGATCACCCGCCGGCTGCCGGGCCGCCAAACTGGACCGGCATCATCACCGGCCCGGGTCCGCTGGTCATTCCACCCGCGCCGGCGGGGCCAGCGCCGGGCGCGCCGGGACCGGGCGGCGGCTGACCCTCAGGCCGCTTCGCGATCGAGTTCCGGGAAGTCCCCCGCGGCCTCGCGGGCAGCGCGGTCGCGCATGATCTGGCGCTCGGTCCGGACGCCGGAGGGGGCGTTGGCCGGCTCGCGCCAGTCCTCGGCGCTGCGCAGGGTCAGTTCGGACGCCATCGTCTTGCGGTACCCGAGCAGCCGGACGATCTCGAGGACATCCGTCCAGGTCGGGAAGCTCGTCTCGTTGGCCTTCTTGAACGCCTCGATGGCCATGAGGAAGAGGAACTGCTCGCTGGTGAGCTCGCCCTCCTCCGCCGCACGGTTGAAGTCGCTCAGGCGCCGCCCGGCGCTGCGCCGGCGCTCCAGCCCGGTCGGGGCCTCGGCCTCCAGTTGCCGCCGGTCGGCGCCGAGGCGCCGGTCGGCGACCGTTCCGTCGCGAGGGATGGGGGTCTTGAGCCGCGGCTGGGGCGCCTTGGAGCCCGCCGGTGTCTTGCCGGGGCTCTTGGCGGCGCTCTTCGCGGGCGACTTGCGGGTGGTGGCGCTCTTGCGGGCGGGCTTCTTCGCGGCCATGACGGGCTCCGAACTCCGGCGTGCGCCGGGCGGCGCGGCCGCTGGCGGGGTAGGACGCCCGCGGGCGGCCGGCGTTACAGGTCCTCATCCTCCTCTTCGTCAAGGTCGGCATCCGCCTCCAGTTCTTCCTCTTCGTCGTCGAAGAATTCGTCCTCGTACTCCTCGTCGTCCTCTTCGTCATCGTCGTAGAAGACGTCCTCGTCGTAGTCCTCATCCTCGTCCTCGTCGTACATGACGGGGATGTCCCAGGGGAGGGGGCTGGCCTCGGGATCGAGCGTGATGATCGTCATTTCGGTCGTTTCCCCGCGGGTTCGGTGTCGGCCGGTCCGCCTCGGCGGGCCGGAAGGTTTCGGGTGGGTCACGCTGTGCTGGCGCCGGCGGTACACTACTGCGATTCGGGCCCGTGTCAATCCCGATTTCGGCGTCAGGGTAGCCCGGCATCCCGCGCCAGTCAGCCCGGCGCCCTGCCACCTTCGGAGAGCCCCGCCCGATGCCCGACGAGCCGGAGAACACGCCCGACCGGGAGCGCCTCGATCTGCTCGCCGGGCTCGTCGGCGCCGCGCTCCCGGGGGCCGGCCACATCTATCTGGGGGAGGTCCGCCGGGGCCTGCTGGCGGCCGTCGGCGTCCTCGGCCTCTTCTTCGGCGGGGTGCTGCTCGGCGGGATCGACGTGATCGACAGCCGGGAGGACCGGCTCTGGTTCTTCGTGCAGGCGCTGGTCGGCCCGGCAGCCTTCGGCGTCAACTGGTATCACCAGAACCACCTCAAGGCCTACGAGTGGTCCCCCGGCGACGCGGTGCACGCCCAGGTCTTCCTCAACGCCCGCCCGCGCTCGCTGAACCCCGGTGAGCAGCGGGTCATCGGCCGGATCACCGTCGATGGCCGCAGCCTCACCCTTCCCCTGCGCGAGGAAGCGCCGCCGGGCGTCAAGCCGCCGAGCAGCAAGTCGATCGGCCGCATGAACGAGCTCGGCACCCTGTTCGCGGCAATCGCGGGGATGCTCAACGTGATCGTCTTCCTGGATGCCCTCCTGCCGAGCCGCCCGCGCCGCCCCCGCGGCCCGCGCCCGGAGCCCAAGGCGTGATCCCCACGCTCGCCTGGCGCCCGCTGCTGGACCCGCTGCCCATGGAGGACGGCTGGTATCTGCTGCTGATCCCGCTGGCGCTGCTGATCTCGATCGGCTACAAGGCGGTCCGCACGCGCGACATGCGCCGCTACTGGCGCGATGTCGGCGTGATGACCGTTCAGATCATCCTCGCCATGATCCTGCTGTGGATCGGCGCGTACCTGCTGATCTTCCGCATCGTGCCGCTGATCCTGCCGCAGTAGGGGGGGCGGAATGATGAACGAGGAATGAGGAATGATGAGTCGGACGGCGATGGCACGACTGGTCCGGCTCAGCACCCCTCCTCCAGCGCTCGCATGAACTCGAGGAAGTCGCCCTCGTCCCATTCGCCCGGCCTCCCGATCTGGATGTCCATGTCGTAGTCGGCGGACATCATGCCCTGCTCGCGCCCTTCGAGAAACGCCAACAGGTCCGCCATGTCGGCTGCGCCGTCGCCGTTGAAATCGGCGCGGCAGGCGGGGAAGACGACGATGCGCCACGGGTCCCACCACGCCGTTTCGCTCCGCTCGGCCGTGATCGCGAACACCTCGCCATGACTCCACCCGATAGGCCCGAATTGGGACAGCGCGTACGGGAGGCGCCAGTGCGTTCCAAGTGTATACGTGTTCGAGGGATACATGGCGCGCGTGCGGACCCATCCGGCGTCTGTACTCCGAAAGATGGCCGCGCGCCGCCTGTAGTACCACTCCGCCGGCACGTCCCCCTCGGTCGTGACGAGCGTATCTCCATCGAGCACGAACTGACCCTCGACCTCCGGCACGAGCGAATCGACCTCCCATACGCCAGGCGTCGACTGGATGTATATCGACAGCCCATCGTAATCCACTACGGCGACTCGCTTCTCGTTGATCGCAACCCACCACGACTCCGTTGGCAGCGTAGCTTCGTGACTCCACGCGCCGGCGCGAAGCCGGAACAGCACCACGGGGCCTGGCTCCCAGTATTCCCGCTGCCTCCTCAATTGCACCGCCATGAGATCGTCTTCGATCGCGATCCAGAGCGGAAGATCGCGGGGGTCCCTCGGCACATCGAGCGTTGCATCAATGCGCCACACATCGCCGTCGAACCGGAACAACTGCACGAGCGGGCGGTCCCACTGATCCCAGTCTCCGAGCGGTATTGCCAACCAGTCGCCATCGATCGCGAATGCCTCACCGAACTGGTGATAGTCGTTGCTGCCGTAGTCGATGTGCTCTTCGATCCATCCATTATCACCATGGCGCCAGATGCGGAGGCCGTTGCCGCCAGCGCGCATCACCACCCGATCGCCATCGACCGCGGTCAAGGCGCCCAACTCCTGATACCGACCCGACGAGCGCAGCTCCGCCTCCGGCGCCCACCCCTCGCCCGTGCGCCGATAGACGTGCGTCGTCATCCCCGTGTGCGGCGGCCCGGGCGTCTCCGTCCACGCCATCAGATCGCCGTCGACGTCGATCCACGGCGCAGCAAACTGGTTCCCGCGCGGATCCAGCCGCAGATACTCCGGCTGCCCACACGCCACCCCCGCAAAACCCATCGCCCCCACCACTGCCCCGAGCCCCACGATCGTCCGCATCCCCATGACATACCTCCTCATCGTGCCACCGACCGCTGCTCTGAGCGGTCGGTGTCGAACGGCCAACGGGCGCCGCGCCACCACCCTATCGGCCACCCCCCATTCCGACCCATCATTCATCCCTCATCATTCATCGTTCACCAAACATACTGCCCCCGCCGCGTCTGGTACTTCCGGTCCAGGTTCAGCACCAGATACCGCAGCGCATCCACCGCGTGGTCCGCCCCGTCCTTCACCGGATCCTCGCTGTCCGGGCGATTCTCGGGGTAGTGGTAGCTCTCCATCGAGCGGATCAGCGTGGCGCACCGCGCCGACACCAGCAGCCGCGGCTCGCCGCACGCCGGGCGCAGGCGGGCCCGGACGTGCTCGAGCCCCTCGCGGATGCGGCTGGGCATGTGGCGCACGCCGAAACTGGCCGCCCGCATGCGCTGAATGTCGCTCTCGCCCGTCTGGCTGTTGGCCTGGGCGCCGGCGGGATCGACGCCGAACCACTCCGGCGCCGGCCACTGGGCGTCGCGCATGATGCGCAGATGCTGCTCCAGCGTACACGCCCGCTCGCTGCGCTCCGCGAGAATCCACAGCCGCCCCTGCGGATCCAGCCCCGCCCACAGCACCACCGTCGGCGCCCGATACCCGAAATCCATCCCGCCGTAATACCGCCACCCCGCCTGCTCCACCGGCGCCTCGCGCACATGCACCGCGACGTCGAACTCCGGCAGCACGTTGTGACTGGTGGATGGCCGCTCGCACAGCATCTCCGCCTCCCACGTCGCCAGCGACACCCGCCCCTTCATCGCGATCGCGTCATTCACCGTGATGTGCCCGCATTGCTCCTCCCGCTTCGCCTTTCCCCCGCACTCGACCAGCAGCGGGCAGGCGCCGTCCTCCGATTCGCACACGTGCTCCGTCCCGCACTGCTCCATGACATCGAGCACGCCCCAGCGGAACAGCGTCCGCCGGCCCTGGGCCGCCTCCTCGACGATGTCGCGCATCAGCCCGTACGGCAGGTGCATCGTGCTCAGGCATTCGATGACGCCGGGGATCTCCTCGTCGCCGCTTCGCATCGACTTCGTCACGAGCTGCGACGCCGCCCACAGCTCGCGGCTGAACAGCTCGACCTCGTCGCAGCGCAGCTTCTGCACCCGCACACCGCGCACGGATGTCTGCGACTGCGCCAGCAGCTCCACCCGCGACCCGTTCTTCAGCGTGATCCGCCGGTCGGTGATGCGCCCCGCCAGCTTTGCCTCCAGCTCCGGACGCTCGAACAGGACCCGCAGATGCTCGTGCATCCGCCGCGACTGGTCCAGCGAGCCGCCGAGAATGCGGATCTGGATTCCCGGCTTGAACAGCAGATCGAGCACCGTCGCGACCGCCCCGAGAAACGTCTTCCCCCCGCCGCGGCAGGCCCACAGCACGCAGTCGGCGGGCTGGGGCTCAGCGCCCGGCACGCGCCCTTCCCAGAACGCGTGGGCGAGGTACTCCAGCGGCGCCGAGTGCTTCCTGTCGTCGTCGACGACGGGCTTCTCCGGGATGACGAGCCCGAGATGCTCCCGCAGCCACTTCTGCAGTTCGATCTTGCTTTCCGGCCGCTTGTCAAATGTGCTCACGTGATTGGCCCGGCGGGGGGCCGGTGATGGATCTCTTCTGGACCGTGGCATCGGGCTTCCGCCCGATGTCCCCGGCGTTGGTCCTGTCGTCCGATGCGCCGCCACCCGCGCCGCCGGGCGCCGAACCCATCGCCCCGAAGGGCGATGCCACGTACGCCACCGGCTCCGCCAGCAGCGCCCGTGCGGCGTGACGGGCGAGCTCGCTCGGCGGCGCGTCGAGCAGCCGGCGCGTCCGCCGGCTGGCGTTCGC
>CAYMJK010000061.1:0-2786 GCA_964390535.1 uncultured Phycisphaeraceae bacterium
CCCGACAAAGGATGAGGAACGCGATTGCCAGCGCCCTCGACTTCTTCGACTTCCTCGCCTTCCAGAACGCCTTTGCGGCGGGGTGCGCGTAGGGGGACGCGAGGCGCCGTGAGTTGGCGCGCTGCGGGAACTTCCTTCGCCCCTCCGGGGCTCTCGGAAATGAAGGGGCGCTGCTACCCCGGGCTTCGCTGCGCTGCGCCCGGGGCAAGGGACGGGTCGCCCCTCCGGGGCTGCAAAGAGGCCCGTTGCGCGGGCGACACGGTGAGAAGGCGCCAGTTCACGGCGTTGCCGTCCGGGGCTGCGAGGGCGCGGCTGCGCGGTCGAGACGCCTGCGATGCAGCGCCAGTTCGGGCGTTGCCCCGAAGGGGCAAGCGCACATCCCGAGGCGCGCATGCCCCGCTGGGGCGGTCATCGAATACGCGCCCTTCCACGGGCTGCGCCCGCTCCGCGGGCTGGCCCGTGGCTAAGGGCGCAGGCCCCTCCGGGGCGAGGAGCGCCGGCGCCTCCGAGCTTGGGACGAAAATCAGTTGCGGCGCTGGCGGGGGCGATGCGCGCAGTGGATTGTGAGGTCGATTGTGGACGGGGTCGCGAGGAGGCTTCGTAGGAGCGGTAGGGCGGGGTAGCCCTCACCCCAGCCCTCTCCCGCGGGGCGCGGGAGAGGGAGCAGACGCGGGCCGCCCGGTATCAGGCCGCCATCTGGAGCGGTTCTTCGTCGTCGTCGGCGGGGCCGACTTCGATGACGCCGGGGGGGAGGATGTCCACGCCTTCGGCGCTGGCGCGCTGGTAGTACTCGCGGCGGAGGCGGGCGATGCGGACCTGGAGGTCGTGCATGTTGACCTCGTTGTGTGCCGCGGCGCCCAGGGCGTGGAGGAAGGCGAGGACGGCCGCGAGGGTCACCAGAGCCACCACGCCCCAGGTTTCGATGGAAAAGTCGGCCATGGCCCCCTCAGGATCGGGCGGCGGGGGGTCTAGCTTGATCGGGGGGCTGGGGCGGGGTTGGCTGGTTGAAGCACTGACGGCGGCCGTCAGTGGCACGAAAGCGGCACGGGCCCTGGGGCTGCGGATGCGTGGTTGAATCGGGACTGTGCGCGCGAGGAGGCTCTGGAGATGGGGTAGGCGGGGTAGCCCTCACCCCAGCCCTCTCCCACGGGGCGCGGGAGAGGGAGCCTGTCGGGGGCTGGGCGGCCGCACGGGCACACAATGGCCGGAACCTACGCCCGATCGGTTCGGTAGAATCTGCGGATCGTGCGCCTTCCTCTGAACCAGTTATGGCCGATGTTGCTTGCCGCGCTCCTCGCGGCGGCCTTGACTGGCGCCGGCGGGCCTGCGGCGGCACAGCCGATCGATCCGCTGGCCGGGGAGGGGGAGGTCGTCCTCCAGGTCGTGGACTTCGGGGTGGGCAACGTGGCCCGGCAGGGGGAGTACGTCGGCATCCGGCTGGAGTTGATGGATCGGGGGGACCGGCAGCGCGAAATCGTCCTCCGGCTCAACCTGTCGGACGCCGATGGCGACTTGCCGCAGTATGAGCGCACAGTCGCGACCAATCCGGGGCAGCGGCAGGAGACGTGGCTGTATTGCCGCCTGCCGTACCGCTTCGACAGCGCGCTGGGCGGGGAACTGCTCATCACAGCGCATGCTGCGATCGAGACCGAGGGGGAGCGGGAGTTCCGGGCGGGGCGCCGGCTGGGGGCGGTTCAGGCGCGGCGGTCGCGGATCGTGGCGTCTACCGATGGCCTACTCGGGATCGTGGGGCGCGAGCCGCTGGGGCTGCTGCGGTTCGAGGATGCCGTGGTCAACGCGTTTCAGGATGGCGGTCACGAGCCGCTGCGCCTGGCGCAGCGACTGACGCCCGCGGGCCTGCCGGATCGCCCCGAGGGGCTGCTCCAGTTCAGCGCCCTGATCTGGGCGGGGACGGAGGAGGCGCCGCAGCGGCTGACGGCGGACCAGGCGGACGCCCTGCGCACGTGGATCCTGTGGGGCGGGCGGCTGCTGGTGGTTGTGCCGCCGGTGGGGGAGACGTGGTCGGCGGGGCCTTTGAACAATCCGCTGGCGGACATCGTGCCGCGGGTGCGGTTCGAGCGGCACGAGTCGGTGGCGCTGGCGCCGCTGCGGCCGCTGCTGACCGATCGCCCGCCGGAGGAGGCGGCGCTGCCGGAGACGGTGGTGCTGCACACGTTCACTGCGCTCGAGGACGCTCTGCCGCACGAGGCGGTGTGCGTGCTGGAGGATCCGGAGGGCGCCTGCATCGTCGTCTCGCGGCGGGTGGGGTTCGGGCAGGTGGCGCTCATCGGGATCGACCTGACCGGGGGGCTGATGCGGCGGTATGCGCTGCCGGACGCGGATGTTTTCTGGAACCGCATTCTCGGGCGGCGGGGCGACCTGGTGTCGCGCGATGAGCGCGATCCGACGATGCGGACGATCCCCAACCGCATGACGCGGGTGCTCGATGGGGACACGGGCGCCGCCATCAGCGAGGAGGGGCAGGCGGCGGCGGGGGTGCTGCTGGGGTTCGTGGTCTTCATCGCCTACTGGGCGGTTGCCGGGCCGGGGCTGTACGCGGTGCTCAAGAAGGCGAACCGCACGAGCCACGCCTGGGTCGGGTTCGTCGCGGCAGCGCTGGTGTTCACGGTGATCGCGTGGGGCGGGGCAGCGCTGATCAAGACGCGCAATGTCCGGGCATCGCACATCAGCGTGATCGACCATGTGTATGGGGAGCCGCTGCAGCGCACCCGGTCGTGGGTGAGCGTGCTCACGCCGTGGTACGGGGACGCCACCGTGCGCGTGGC
>CAYMJK010000062.1:0-5547 GCA_964390535.1 uncultured Phycisphaeraceae bacterium
CGATCAGGCGCCGCCAGAGCGAGCCGGCGCTGCGATCATCGAGCACACGGCTGCGCACGCGGCAGCCGCCCGGTCGCGGCTGGATCTGCACGCTCCATGCGCCGCCGGCGCCGGGCGCTTCGTCCCCGGGAAGAATCGCGCCGTAGCGCCAGCGGATGCGCCGGCCGGGCTCCGCCCGCTCGACGGTGTACTCATAGGTCAGCCCGTCCTTGTGATGGGCGATCCAGCCGTCGCCGCCGGCATTGACCTCGACCCGGTCGATGTCCGGGCGCCACTCGGGGATCCGGGCGTAATCGGTCATCACGCCCCAGATGCGCGCGGGGTCCGCCTTGACCACGACCCCCTCCCACACCCGGCGCCGCATCCGGCGCACGCCCAGCGCCAGCCCCACCAGCGCAATGACGGCGCCAACAGCAATCAGCCACTCGGCCATTGCGGATCCTAGCCCCCCGCGCACAGAGCCCAGAGCATGCCCGACGACCTGCAACACGCATCACCCGAGCCCGCCCGTCACGCCGGCCGCCCGACCTTCGTCATCAACGAATCGGCCGGCTCCGCGCCGAGCGTCCTTGAAGCCATCGAGGCCGAAGCGCAGGCAGGGCGCTGCGACTTCCGCATCGGCAAGTCGGCCTCCGATGCAGCCCGCGCCATGAACGAGGCGATCGACGCCGGACAGCGCCGGGTCGTCGTCTGCGGCGGGGACGGCACCGTGCGCAGCGCGGTGAACGCCCTGCGCCCGCGCCTCGGCGAGATCGAGATCGGCCTCGTCCCCGCCGGAACGGGCAACGACCTCGCTCGGTCGCTGCGGCTGCCCGAGCGCCCGGTCGATGCCGTCCGGCTGGCGATCGACGGGAGCGCACGCCCGATCGATGTTCTGGAGATCGAGGGAATCGAAAAGCCGCTGGCGCTCAATTGCATCACTGCGGGCATCGGGGCGGGCGTCTCCGGCTCGATCTCCGACTCGAGCAAACGCATGTTCGGCCCGCTGGCGTACTGGGTGGCGGCGCTCGCCGAGATCATGTCGCCGCCCCGGCTCGACCTCGCCATAACGCTCGACGGCCGCGGCTTCGCGCTGAGCGCCCACGGCTTTGCGATCGCCAACGGGCGGACCGTCGGCGGCGGCTTCAACCTCGCTCCGGACATCAGCCTGGATGACGGGCTGCTCGACCTCCTCGTCCTCCCGGTGCAGCCGGTGGCGGAGACGATCCTCGAAGCGATCGGATCGCTGCTGGGGCGCGACCACCTGCCGGAGGGCGTGCTGCACGCCCGCGGAACGTCCTGCTCGGTGCTGTCGGCCGAGCCGACCGCGGCCTCCGTGGATGGCGAATCGATGGACCTTTCGGCGCTGGCCGTGCAGCTGCATCCCGGGCTGGCGCGGTTCGTCTGCGACCCGCCCGTCCCGCCTTCCTGAGACCTCGAAGATCACCACAGAGGCACAGAGGATGCAGAGGAGGACGCAGAGCGGCGTAGCCGCAACCAGGGGCAGGAGCCAGATCAGCAACCACAGATGACACAGATAGGCACAGATTCCTGTATCTGTGTCTCTTGTCTGTGTCCTCTGTGGTTACTCCGGATCGGATCGTCGTGCGCGACCATCGGAACTTCACGCTGCGCGAAAAGTTTTCGAACCGTCGGCATAGTTCCTGATTACGGCCCGCCCCAGGCCCGCTCCACCTGCGCCCCCGCCCCTGCCGCAAGCGCCCACACCGCCTCCAGCAGTTCGCGCAGCCCGAGCCCGGTGGCGCCGCTGAGCGGGATCACCGGCTGGGTGTGCGGCAGGTCGAGGTCGCGCTGGAGCGCGCGCACGGCCTCACGCCGCTCCTCCTCGGTCTGCAGGAGATCCAGCTTGTTCAGCGCGATGATCTCCGGCTTCTCCGCCAGCGCCCGCGAATGCGCGGCAAGCTCCGCCCGGATCGCCCGGTAGCTGGCGGCCGGCGACGACCCGTCCGATGGCGCGGCATCCAGCAGATGGACGATCACCCGGGTGCGCTCGATGTGCCGCAGAAAATCGTGCCCGAGCCCCAGCCCCGAGCTCGCCCCGGCGATCAGCCCCGGAATGTCGGCGATCACCAGCCGCCGGCGCGGGTCGAGCTGGGCGATGCCCAGTTGCGGCGCCAGCGTCGTGAACGGGTAGCTCGCGATCTTCGGGTCCGCCCGCGTCAGCGCCTTGAGCAGCGTGCTCTTGCCCGCGTTGGGCAGGCCCACGAGCCCGACGTCCGCGATGAGCTTGAGCTGCAGCCGCAGCCGGCGCATCTCCCCCGGCTCGCCGGGCGTCGCCTCATCCGGCGTCTGGTGCGTCGAGGTCTTGAAATGCTCGTTTCCGAACCCGCCGCGCCCGCCGCGGGCGCCCACCACGCGATCGCCGGGGCCGAGGTCGAAGAGCAGTTCATCCGTCTCGGCGTCGTAGACCATCGTGCCCGGGGGGAGGCGGACGATCTTGTCCTCCCCGCCGGCCCCGGTGCACTGGGAGCCCTCCCCGGGGTGGCCATCCTCCGCCCGCCAGTCGTGGCGGCCGCGGAAGTCCAGCAGCGTGTTGATGTTGTCATCCGCCTCCAGGATGACCGACCCACCATCGCCGCCATCGCCCCCATCCCCGCCGTTGGGCCCGCCCTTGGGAATCCCCTTGGCCCGCCGGAAGGAGACGAACCCGTCGCCACCCTTGCCGGCGTGGATGATGATTTCGGCGCTATCAATAAACATGGGGGCTCAGAAGCACAAAGCGAAGAGCACAAAGCACAGATCCCGAAGCCTCGGGCGATGCGGCTGCAAATCCTACGCCGCGCTTTCCCCTGTGTGCTTTGTGGTTTGTGCCTTACCGCTTGTACGCCTCCGCCCGCTGAATCACCGTGCCGCACTTCCCGCACGTCCGCCGCGCCTCTGGCCCGCCCCAGAAGTCTTCCATGATGATCTTGAGGTCCTCGTCGATCTTCTTCAGCCGCCACGCTGCCTCGTGAACCAGGGTGTCGCAGTTCGGGCAATACCACTGGAGCTTGTCGTCCTGGTCGCCGCGGGGGAACTCCGCGATCAGCCCGACGGTCCCCGCGGGGCGCTGCGGGCGGTGCGGCACCCACCGCGGCAGCAGGAACAGCTCTCCCTCGCGGATGATCTCGTCGTACGGCGGTGAGCCGTCCAGCGGGCGCACGCGCAGGGCGATGTCCCCCTCGAGCTGGTAGAAAAGCTCCTCGGTGGGGTTCACATGAAAGTCGTTGCGGGTGTTGGGCCCCCCCGAGACGAACAGGATCACATCGTCGGCGCCGGTGAAGAGTTGCTTGTTCGAAACCGGCGGCTTCAGATGCTCCCGGTTCTCCGCGATCCACTTCTGCAGGTCGATCTTCGCGAATCCAGTGGCTGCGTGCGGCATGATGCGCCCTCCTGTCATGATCGGCGCCGGGGCGCGACGCCTCTGGGGGAGGATACGGCCCGGCAGGCCCTCCGGCGGCTTCCACCGGCCTGCAACGCGGAACCGCGGCCAGCCGGATGCGAACCATCCCCCAACGCCGGTCCCCGACCGGCCAAGGGGCGCAGCGGCCCGCCCCCGACCCGCAACCGGGGCGAGCGACGCCGATCGCTGGGAGAACGGCCCCCGGCCGCCTACCCTCCATGCCGGGGCAAGGCCCGGGCGGGGCCTGAAGCTGAGAATGACTGCAGCACGGTCCGTCGCGGCATGGTGTTCGCGCGGGCGCCCCGCTGGCAGCGCCGAAGAACGGCAATTTGCATCAAGAGAGGAAGTACCGACATGGCTGACGAGCAGCCCCAGGGCCAGCAGCAGATCTCCCTTCGCATCGACGAGTCGCGCATGCACTCGGCGTACGCCAACACCATCCGCACCTCCACGACGGCCGACGAGGTCGTGCTCGACTTCGGGCTCAACCTCCCGACCCAGTCGCAGGATGGCAAGCCGGCCATGGTCTTCAACATCGGCAGCCGCGTCATCATGAACTGGCAGGGCGCCAAGCGGCTGGCCATCAGCCTCGGCCAGGTCGTCCGCAAGTATGAGGAGCAGGCCGGCGAGATCCCCCTCGGACCTCGCCAGGGGCCTGCCGCCGGGCCGGCGAGCGGGCCGAATGGCCCGAAGCTGGCCGACTGAGAGCATTGCGACCGCGGGTCCGGGAGACCGGACGCCGCGCTCTTTGGGTTGTGTAATGGGGCGGCGCCGGAGCGCCTGGTGGCGGCCGCGACCGCTCCACGGCGAGGCGCATGAGTCAGACCGCGACCGAATCCGAACATACCGGGGCCCCCAGGTCCCTCGCGCCCGGCCGCGCCGCCAGCGAGCCGATGGACGCCTTGGTGGAGTTCCTCCGCGGCCTCCTGCGCGAGCAGTGCCGCCAGACCGGCGCCACGGGAGCCGTCGCCTTCCTCAACCCCGGCTCGGCCCGGGCCGGAGGCCCAGTCGCCTCGCACATCGAGGAGGCCGCTCCCGGAGCGGTCGTCGCCGCCCTCGCCCGCCCCGGGCCCACCCTCACCCGCCTGATGCGCCTCGCCGCCGCCGCCGCGGAGGGGGGCGCCCGCTCCGAAACCATCTCCATCACCGAGGAGGGTCTGTACGCCGCGGCGCCGACGCACCGCGCCCTCGCCGCCCCGCTCACCGCCAACGGCCGCTCCGAAGGCGCCTGCGTCGCCCTTGCCCCGATCCGCGCCGGGCTGGATGAGACGGATGCCCTGGTCCGACTCTCCCTGCTCGCCGCACAGTTCGAGACCTTCCTCTGGCGCCAGCAGTGCCTCACCGAGGCGGAGCAGAAGGCGAAGCTCCGCGAGGCCCTCGAGCTCCTGGATGCCGCACAGCAGGGATCCACCGCCGCCGCGATGGGCGCCCTGATGTGCCACGAGCTGTCCCGCCGCTTCGGCTGCACGCGCGTCTCCATCGGCCTGATCCGGCGCGGCGCCCTCCGCCTCGTCGGCGTGAGCGGGTCGGACGCCATCGACCGGCGCTCCGCCGCCGTCGAGGCGATCGAGGCCGCAATGGAGGAGTGCGCCGACCAGGATGTCGAGGTCCTTTACCCGCAGCCGCCGGAGATGGCCCCCGCCGAGCGCCGCGTCGTGCGCATGCACCAGACGCTCAGCGACAAGTTCGGTCCCGCGGCGATGGTCTCGCTCCCGCTGCGCATCGAGGGCGACCTCGTCGGCGTGGCCCTGCTGGAGCGCCCTGCGGACGAT
Source organism: uncultured Phycisphaeraceae bacterium (assembly GCA_964390535.1). Taxonomy (GTDB): domain Bacteria; phylum Planctomycetota; class Phycisphaerae; order Phycisphaerales; family UBA1924; genus CAYMJK01. The sequence continues at coordinate 5,155 of CAYMJK010000062.1, forward strand.
CCGTTCCCCCCCGGCTCGCTCCCGCTGCTGCGCCTCGTCGGCGAGTTCATCGGCCCCGCTCTTTGGACGCGCCGCCTGGCCGACCGGGGTGTGCTGGCCGTCACGCGCGACCGCCTCGTCGATCTCGGCAGCGCCATCGTCGGCCCGCGCCACACCGGGAAGAAGCTGCTCGCCGCGGCAGCCGGAATCGCGCTCGCCGCGATGACCTTCGTGCCGATCCCGGACCGCGTCGTCGCCCCGGCGGAGATCCGCCCGGCCGTGGTCCGCACCATCACGCCCCCCATCTCCGGCCTCCTCGCCGAGGTGCTGGTGGAGCCGGGCGACGCCGTCGCCGCCGGCGACCTCATCGCCCGCATGGACACCGCCGATCTGGAGGCCGATCTCGCCGGCCAC
>CAYMJK010000063.1:0-2798 GCA_964390535.1 uncultured Phycisphaeraceae bacterium
CTCGCCGACCTCTACCGCTACCGCGTCTACATCCTCCAGACCGCCGCGGCGGACGTGCGCCACCGGTACGCCGGATCGACGGTTGGCGTCTTCTGGAACATCCTGCAGCCCCTGGCGATGATCCTGATCTTCTCGATCGTCTTCGGGACGATCTTCAAGGAGCGCGGCGCCGGGGTCGATGTTCCCCGCGGCGGGTTCGCCATTTACCTCGTCAGCGCACTGCTGCCGTGGCAGGCGTTCGGGGAGTGCCTGAACCGGGGGGTGCGGGCGTTCATCAACAACGCCAGCTACCTGCGCAAGCTCCCGATTCCGGAAGTCGTCTTCAGTGCCCAGACAGCCACCAGCGCCGCGATCGGGCTCGGCCTGAGCTTCTCCGTGTTCATCCTGGTCGCGGTTGCCTTCAGGCACTGGCCGACGTGGCATTGGGCGCTGCTGCCGCTGCCGATGCTCTCGCTGTGCATTCTCGGCTTCGGCTTCGGGCTGTTGCTCGGCACGATGAACGTGTTCATCCGCGATATCGGCGAACTCGTCGGCATCGTGATGCTCGTCGGCTTCTGGGCCTATCCGGTGGTGTATCCGCCCGAGATCCTGCCGCAGTGGGCCCAGTCGGCCCTCCCGTTCAACCCGGTTTACCCGATGCTGACGACAATCCGCGAACTGTTCCTCTTCGGGAGGCTGCCCGGGCCGTGGCTGGTGGCGGGCATGATCGCCTGGCCGCTGGTCGGGTGCCTGCTCGGCTGGGCGGCGCTGCGCCGGCTGGGGCCGGAGATCCGGGATGTGCTGTAGCGCATGGGGAGTCGGACGATCTGGTTCAACCGCGCCAGGCCTATTCCTCGTCGCTCAGCCGCCGTCGCAGGCGCTTCGCCGTCCGCTCGGAGATGACCTCCTCCTGGGCCAGCCAGTCGGCGATGGCGACTTCGACGGCGTCGTAGAGCGAATTGCCGGTCTCGGCGTCGCGAAAATGGTGGTCGGCCCGCTGGATCTCGACATAGGTCAGATCCTTGCCCATCTCCATCGCCCCGTCGCGCAGGGCCCGGGCGCTTTCGACGGGAATCAGTTGATCGGCGTCACCGTGGATCGCCAGCACCGGGATATCCAGTTCCGCAAGATCCTCGAGGATGGTCCGGTCAAGGCGGGCGCTCCACGAGCGGAACGCGCGGGCGCCGAGCATTTCCAGTGACTCCGGATCGGCGCGCACCATCGCCAGCGCCGCATCCAGTTCGGCCTCACTGGTCACGCCCGCCGCGGCACCGCGCTCGCGCAGCCAGTGGCGCAGCTCCTGCTCGCCGGTCCAGCCGCCCCCCGAGCCGACCACCACCAGGTGCGTGACGCGCTGCTCGCGGGCGGCGACCGCCGCGGCGATCGCCCCGCCCTCGCCCTCGCCGATCACGATCAGCGGGCGCCCCTCGCGCAGCTTCGGGAGATAGTGGCGGATCACGGCAAGATGATCCTCGATCCGCTTGTCGCGGGCCGAGCCGATCCAGTACACCGTCTCGTTCACCGCCCCGTCGGGCTTCACCCCGCGCAGCTCGACCAGCGTCGCGACCATGTTCACCGCGATCCACTCGGCCATCCGCGGCGTGACGTTCAGCACCGGCGTCGGCTGCACATCCTGCACATAGGCCACCATCCCCGAGGCGATGAACCGGTGGTCCAGACCATCCGGGTACGGCGCCAGCCGGTGCGATGTCAGTTGCGTCCCGTCGCGTGACTCGATGCTGGTCGTCTCGGTCGCAACCGAGACGATGCGCCGCGCCCCGCACCCCCCCAGGGCGATGGCAACCAGCAGGAGGCCACAGGCCGCTGCGGGCCCCGGCGCGAATGCCCTCCGCGACTTCATGATGCTGAATCCTCCACCGGCGCCTGCAACTCGCGCGGGGCCGTGTCAATCAGGTTGAGTTGCGACACCGGCTTCGGCCCGGATGCCCCGGCGTCCTCGAAGCGGCGCAGTGTCGGCAGCAGCCGCGCGTCGATCGAGCCGACCATCGAGTTGTAGCTCTGCACCGTCCGCAGCAGCGAATCGCCGAGGCCGGAGGCGTGCTCGAACACCTTCTGCGCCCGCTCGTGCAGCTCGCGCCCCAGCCGGAAGAGCTCCTGGGCGTCCTCCGCCAGCCGGTGCTCGCGCCACCCGACCGCCACCGCCCGCAGCAGCCCGATCAGCGTACTCGGGCTCGCCATGATGATGTTCGCCTCCGCCGCCCGCTCCAGCAGTTCCGGCCGGCGGGCCAGGGCAGCGTCGACGAACTGATCCCCCGGCACGAACATCACCACGAACTCCGGCGATCCATCGAACTGGGCCCAGTACCGCTTCTCCGACAGCTTCCGCATCTGCTCCACAACCCCACCCGCGAACTTTTCCAGCAGCGCCTCGGTCTCCTCGCTCGTGGACGCATCAATCGCCTGCATGTAGGCGTCGGTCGGCGTCTTGGCATCCACCGCGATCTGCCGCTGGTTGGGCAGCGTCACCACCATGTCCGGCCGCTGCAGATTGCCATCCTCGTCGCGCAGCGAGTGCTGCTCGCTGAAGTCGCAGTAGCACGTCATCCCCGCAAGCTCCGCCACGCGCCGAAGCTGAATCTCGCCATACCTGCCGCGCACGTTCGGGCTGCTCAGCGCCTTGGCCAGGTTCGCCGCTTCTGCCCGCAGCGAGTCGCTCGCATTCGACGCCCGCATCACCTGCTCGTCCAGCCGCGTCAGCCGCTCGCGCGTCTCCCGCAGCGTCTCGCCGATCGGCTTGACGAGTTCCTCGACCGCGCGGCGGCGCTTGTCGAGCTCGGCCTCCCCCTCGCTCCGCTGCT
>CAYMJK010000064.1:0-6765 GCA_964390535.1 uncultured Phycisphaeraceae bacterium
CGCCGCGGGGCTGGAGGAGGCGCTGGATGGGATCGAGCAGTTCAGCCTGCAGCTTCTGCATGAGCGGCAGGGGGCGGTGCGCATCAGCATGATGAGCGACCACGGGCACAGCCTGACACCGGCGGAGCGCATCGAACTCGAACCGGCGCTGGAGGAGGCTGGCTTCACACCGTCGGATCGCATCCGGTCGGAGACTGATGTCGTGCTCGATCATGACGGGCTGGTGAACTACACCGGCATCCACACTCGGCGGCCGGCCGCGGTCGCCGACGCTCTTCTCGCGCACGACGAGGTCAACTTCCTGTGTTATCTGGAAGGGGAGCGCGTGATCGCCCGGACAGCAGACGGGCGGTGCGCCATCGAGCGGTCGGACGGGCGCCTCCGCATGGAGCTCATCGAGGGCGACCCGCTCGGGTACGGGCCGGTGATCGAGCGGATGCGGTCATCGGGCGCGATGGACGCGGGCGGCTTTGCGACGCCGGAGGCGTGGTTCGAGGCGACATGGCGCCACGAGTGGCCGGACATGCCGCATCGGCTGTGGAACGCCTTTCACGGCATCACCGTGCACACGCCGACGATCATGCTCACCGTGCGCGACGGCTTCTCCCTCGGCCCGGAATCGCTGGAGAAGTACATCGAGATGGAGTCCACCCACGGCGGCTTCGACCAGCGCCACAGCGCCGCCTTCCTGCTCACCAACACCGGCCGCGCCACCCGCGACGCCTACCGCTCGGATGAAGTCATGCCCACCATCGAGCCCCGCTACAACCCCATGGTGCGACAGCGGTGACCGCAGCGGGCGCCCCTTCTGCATTTGAGCTTTGAGCTTTGCGCTTTGAGCTTTCGCCCGCCTAACCCCGCATCACCGCCTCCACCAGCAGCCGCGAGTGCAATCTCGCATCCCGCAGGGTGTCCACCACCGGGCGCCAGTGGCTGACGCGCTGGTCCGCGGGCAGATAGCGGCACTGGATCGGCGATTCGATCACCGGCCGCCCCGCCCACGCGGCCCGCGTAATGATCTCGGTCTCGTAACTGAACCGGCCGCTGCGGCAGCGCTGCCCGAGCACGAGGTCCAGCGGGTAGACCCGCATGCCGCTCTGCGAGTCCGCGAGCTTCCGCCCGCTCTCGTAGCCGACCAGCGCGTTGGCGATCCGCAGCCCGAGCAGGCAGCGGGCCGGGCGCCCGGGCATCATGCGCGGCCGCACGCCGATTACCAGAGCGTCCGGCTGCGCGCGCGCCGCCGCCAGCATCCCCGGAACATCCGCCGGATCATGCTGTCCGTCCGAATCGATGGTGACCGCGTGCGTTGCGCCCATCTCGGCCGCGGCATGAAAGCCGGTGACAAGGGCGGCCCCTTTGCCGCGGTTGGCCAGGTGGCGGGCGACCCGCCGGGCCGGGCCGTCCGAAGTACCGGCGACCCACGCTTCCAGCGTCCGCGGGGTCTCGTCGCGGCAGCCGTCATCCACGACGATGATCGGCAACTTCAGCGGGGCCAGAGCCTCGAGCACGGCGCCGAGCGTGGCGGCGTTGTGGTAGGTCGGCACGATCACGACCGGCGCAAATCCCCCCACCACCTCCGCGTGGCCGTGGGGCCCATGCCCATGCCCGTGCTGCGCGCGCGCCGGCGCCCCCTCGGTCGCCTCCTCCGCGATCGCCTCACGCTGGGCCATGGGCAAGCGTACCCGGCGGAGGTCGCCGGGGCGCGGGGGCACGGGATGCTTAACCTTCACGCGGCGCCGCGACGGACGAACTCGGCCCGCTCGCGGGTCGTCGAGCGGGCGACCCGATCGAAGAAGACCTGGAGCAGCGCGGGGTCGCTGTCGCCCACCGCCTTGCGCAGCGCCTCGCTGGCGTCATCGAGGCTCAGCGCCGCGCGATACGGGCGATCGGTGCGCAGGGCGTCGAAGATGTCCGCGATCTGCACGATGCGGCTGGCAAAGTGCATGCGCCATCCGGACCGGACCGCCGGATAGCCGCCGCCGCCCGGGCGAATGTGATGCTCGAAGGCGACGATCGGGGCGATGTCCGGGACATCCGGCGCCTCCAGCAGGATCCGCGCCCCCGCGACCGGGTGCTGGCGGACGATCGCCCACTCGTTCTCGGCGAAGTCGCCCTGCTTGTGGAGCAGTTCCTTCGGCGTCTCCCGCTTGCCGATGTCGTGCAGCAGAGCCGCGATGGAGAGGTCGCGCAGGTCATCCCCGCGCATGCCGACGGCCTCGGCCAGCGCAGCGCTGAGGATGGCGACGTTCACGGCGTGCACGAAGGTGTATTCATCGTGGGTCTTGAGCATCGCCAGCGGAAGCAGCGAGCCGCGATGTGCGGAGACGACCGCGCAGATGTCCGCGACGATCGCAGCGAGCAGATCGGCGCTGCTTCCCCCCTTGACGGTCGCGCGCCAGGCCTGCTGCACCGGCGCCGCATGCCGCCGGAGATCCTCCGGGCTCACGCCGAGGATCGCCACCCCATCGCCGCCGGCCGCCGAGTCCAGATGGCCGAGCGTGATCCCGCTGCCGATGCGCGTGGGCACCGGCCCCGACCCGACGATGATGCGCAGCAGCGCCCCGAGGTCCCTGGCGCCGGCTGCCCGGCGGAACGTGATGCACTCGACGCCACGGGCCCGCAGCCGGGCGCCGACGCCCTCAGACAGGGCCCGGCTCGACGGGAGCGACGAATCGCCGAAGACGATGCGGTCCTCGAACACGATCACCCGGACCGGATCGCTCTTTCGCAGCGCTGCGCCGAGGGCCATCGCCGCCCGCTCCAGTTGCATGCCGACCGCGGGATGGTCCGGGTCGTACAGCTCCCGCGCGTACAGCGCCGCCTGCAGGCCGACCATCACCGTATCGACGTGCGTGCTCATCCGCGCGGCCCTCCCGCAAGCACGCGCGACGCCAGCAGCACTAGCCGCCCCGGTGACTGCTTCCACGCGCGCATCGGCGTCTTGATGCGCGGATGATCGGCCCACGGCTTCAGGGCGCCCGCGAGCCAGCGAGCCCGCGCCGCGGCCCGCGGCCGGATCATGCCGGCCAGCAGGCGAAGCGACTTGCCCAGTTCCTTCATCCCCGGCTCGGTCGCGGCGAGCACCTGCACGAGCCGCATCCGGTCGCCTCGACCGAAGCGCGGCAGCCCGCGTTCGGCGCGCAGGATGCGCCCGATGTCCTTGACCGGCGCCTGCTCGGGCCGCTGCTCCAGCCGGGTGATCACTATTGCGCGCACAGCCGAGCTCTCGTCCAGCAGCGCGCTGCGCAGGCGATCGCCGCGCCATCGGTCACCGGAGCTGATCCACTCGATGGCCGCGGCCCGCACCGGCGCCGACGAATGGGCAAGCAGCCCGTCGATGAGCTGCGGCCGCTTCTCGGTCGCCTCCAGCAGCGCGCCGAAGGCGTCCGGGCGCGGCTGCGCGAGCCGCTCCAGGGCGTGCATCACCGATTCGTCGCTCACCTCCGCGAGCCACGCCCCGAGGGCCGCCCGCCCGGGCCCTGCGTCCTCGCGGACAAGGAACCGCGCCACCTGCGCAACACCATCCTTGCCGCAGGTCGTCAGCAGCGAGGCGGCCCCCGGCGGGAGGGCGCCCGCCCGCGCCGTCTGGGCGAGCACCGCATCCATCACCACCGGCTCGCGCACACGCTCCAGCAACGCCTCGGCGGCGCGCCGCCCCGCTTCATCGACGCGCTGATAGACCACGCTGCTGGCAGCGCGGACGGCGCCGAAGAGCAGTTCGAACTCGCCCCCCTCGACCAGGTCGTCCAGGCCGTCCATCACCCGGCGCATCGCCACGGCGCCCGCCGGCGCCTCTGGCCCTGTGTGCGCCAGCACCTCGCCCGCCACGCGGGCCATGGTCACGGTGTCGGGCCGGGCGCTGGCGTTTGCCAGAGTGCTCCCGCCGACCCCGCCGCTGAGTTCGCGCAGCCGCTCGTTGTAGTCGTCGGGGGCGTAGGTCTGGCCGGAGTGCCGCTGCAGCAGCTCTTCGACCGACTGCTCGAGCGCTGCCGACGACCAGAACTGGCTCTCGTCCAGGCGCAGCTTCAGCCGCTCGAGTTCCTCGCTCACGCCCCCATCGTCGATCGAGATCAGGCGGCGCACCAGCATGAGCGCTTCGGGCGGCGCCGGGCGCGGCGCCTCGTCGATCGCCTCGATGGCGTCCAGCACCTCCGCCACCGACATCGTCTCCGCGAAGCGGTCCAGCAACTCGATCGACTGCAGCGTCCGCGCCGAATCGAAGCTGAGCAGTTGCCGGCGCAGCTTCGGGCTCAGGGCGCCGACGAACTCGCGCAGGCGGGCTGTCGTCGGGCCATCGGGCGCGCTCGTGGCAAGCTCCCGCACCTCATCGACGAGATCATCGAAGCCGCCGACGCCCAGTTCCAGTTCACCTCGCTCCAGCGCCTCGGCGAGATCTGCCGGCGCCAGCGGACCGGCGCCGGTCGCCAGCGCGCGCATGGCGTCCTCGATGCGGATGGCCGAGCCCTCCGCCCGGGCGCCGGGGCGCGCGCCCATCAGCGAGGTCTTCATCGCCACCAGATGGATCGAGCCCCCCGTCGATCGTTCGACGTGCCGACCCAGCGACTCGCCGGTCAGGCCCGCCTTGAGCGCCGCGATCAGCAGCTCACCCAGCCTGCGCGTCTGCGTCGCCGACAGCGGCCGGCGGAACTCCACCGCGCAGATGTCCCGGGCCCGCAGGTCGCGGCTCATCGCGTCGGCGCCGCCCTCGGCGCCCTCCGCGAGCAGATCGATGCGCACCGAGCCGGCCCGGCACGCGATCCGAATGCGGCCCGCCACCTCCCGCGCTGCGGCATCCACCGCCGGATGATCGGCCGAGTAGAGCGCGCAGGCGTGGCGAATCCGCGACAGCCCCTCGAGGAGGCCGCGGGCCGCCGCCGGATTGGTCACGTTCTCATTCCCCAAATGCACAACTCGCGCGGCGTCTGCCGGACCTCAGCGATGTGATCGGTCCCCGGGATCAGGGACTGAACCGCGCCGGCGGGCGGCGGGCGTCGCCTGGTCCGGGCGCCGCGATTATCGCCCCCGCGGGCCACTCCCCGGCCCCCCGGCCGGCGCGGCGCCCCACCGGTCAGGATGGCGGGGTGAGCTTTCGCAGGAGACGCCCGTACTCGATGACGCGCCGGACGATCTCCTTCATCGGTTCCTTGACGATGAGGTGGTCGCCGCTGATGAGCGTCAGCGTGGTGTCGGGGTTTTCCTCCACCGTCCGGATGAGGTCGGCGTTGACCACGAACTTCTGGCCGGTGAGCCGCGTGAGTTCGATCATGAGTCAAAGTTGAAAGTTGAAAGTTGAAAGTTCAAAGTTCAGATCCTGCATTCCGACTCATCATTCATCGCTCATCATTCATCATTCATCATTCCCCTCACCGCCCCAGCACCAGCAACTGCTGCATCAGCTCGTCGGTCGTGCGCACGATGCGCGACGAGGCGCTGTAGCCGGTGCTCGTGAGGATCATTTCGATGAACTCGCGCCCCAGATCCACGTTGCTCAGCTCCAGGGCGCCCGATCGCACCGCCCCGGCGCCGAACGCCCCCGCCGTCGTCACCACCACATCCCCGCTGTTGGGACCGACGCGGAAGAGGTTGTTCGCCTCCGCGACCAGCCCCTCGTCGTTCGTGAACATCGCCAGTGCCACCTGACCGATCGAGCGGTTCCGTCCGTTGTCGAACACTCCGGTGATGACGCCATCCGGCTGCACGCCGAACGCCGCGAGCGTCCCGAATGGCGCCCCGTCCGCCTCCACGCCGATCGCCGACTCCGCCTCCGACGCCGCCGTCAGGTTCGCGGCGTCACGGTCGAAGACGAGGTTGAACGTGATCGGGTCGAACGCGCCCGTGTCGGGCTGAGCGATCTGCACCGGGACATCGGCCTCGGTGATCAGCGCCCCGGAGCTGTTGAACCGCACCTGCCCGGTCGCCGCGGCGATCCCGCTCGCGGTCGCCTCGGTCCCCTCGACGTAGTACCGCCAGGTCGTGCCCTCATCGGCGACCTTGTCCTCGAGCACCATCGTCACGTTCACTTCCGTGCTGGCGCCGAGCGAGTCAAACGCCACCATCGTCGTCCGCAGCGATTCGCCATCGGCCTCGCGGTCCTGCTGCGTGACCAGCGGTCGGCCGATGTCCTCCCCGGCGCCATCCACCAGGAACAGATTGTCCGCCCCCAGCACGATGTTGTTGTCAACGCCCGGATTTCCCTCGATGAAGACCTGCCCGCTCGCAGGGTCCAGCCGCACGCCCGGCTGCGAATCCGCCGTCGTGGGCGTGTCGGTCCGGATACCCAGGGCCGTCGCCAGGAAATCCATCAGCGACTGCACGGTGCTTGCCGCGGTGATGGCGAGCTGGGTTGTCGGCAGGGCCCGCCCGCCGAACTCGCCCTTCTCGGCGCCGCGAAGCTCCAGCGACTGCCCCGCGGCAAAGAGCGGCGCTGCCCCGCCGGCATCCGGATCGGCCAGTTCCACGAGCAGGCTGCCCGGTTCGATCGCGTTGGCCGGGTCGCCGGGCGGCGTCGTTGCGCCGGGAATGAGCGTGAAGCCCGTGTCCGGCGCCGCAAGCAGCCGGGAGATCGAGCCGACCGTCGCGACCTCCCCGCCGGCGTTCAGATTGCCGCGAACCTCCGCGCGCGATGTCGCCTCGGCGAACCCGAGCGTGCCGATCGGGATCCGCAGGGAGTCGAGCTGGCCCTGATTGATGTTGAACCCGCCATCGACGCCGTAGCCGAGCACGCGCTCGCCCGTCGGGGTCACGAGTTCGCCCGCCTCGTTCAGT